>CABXGK010000006.1 GCA_902511735.1 uncultured marine group I thaumarchaeote | reverse complement strand
TAGCACATTACAATCACAATTATCATCAATAGCATCTGATGTAGACAACAGAAAAGCAATCTCCACAGTCCTAAAACAGGCTGATGAAGCAACTACCACTGTAAAGAACCTACAAGCAAACGCAGGTGAAGGTGGAGCAAACCTCGATGGTTACTTTGACACTATCAACAGATTACTAATTACCGCACAAGCAGCATATGCTAACGGTGATGCTGACTTGGCACACGAACTAGTCGGTACTGCATACCTGGACAACTATGAATTCCTAGAGGCTCCAATCGGTGAAGTTGACAATAAATTAATGAAAACTATTGAAGATGATATGAGAGAGAACTTGAGAAACATGATTACATCTGGTTCTTCTTACAACGATATTGAATCTCACATCCTAATGATTAACAACGACTTAAAGACAGCACAAGCAGCAATTGCTAGTGGCCCTGCTCCAAAGGCAGCCGCAGCAGCACCTGCACCAACCCCAGCACCAGCACCAACCCCAGCACCAGCAGCACAAGAAACACAACAAGTAAAACTTGAAGAAGGTGGCGGTTGTCTAATTGCAACTGCAGCATTCGGTTCTGAAATGGCACCACAAGTACAATTCTTGAGAGAAATTAGAGATAACACTGTAATGACAACACAATCCGGTACAGCATTCATGACAGGATTCAACCAATTCTACTACTCATTCTCACCAGCAGTTGCTGACTTGGAAAGAGAGAACCCAGTCTTCAAAGAGACAGTCAAAGTTGCATTAACTCCAATGCTAACATCATTGACACTACTCAACCATGTCAACGTTGACACTGAAGAAGAAATGTTAGGATATGGTATCAGTATCATTCTACTTAACATTGGAATGTACTTTGTAGCACCAGCAGCAGCAATCGTTGCAATCAAAAAACGCTTCTTTTAATTTTAAAAAGTAGCGCCAGATTTTTTAATTATAAAATCAATATAGAGCATGGATTCCTGTGGTATTGATGCTATTTTACTTCCATCTATGTTTGCAATAAAAAACAAATTAGTTGGGACGCCTTGTTATGAAGATCCGTCCTGCATTGGATATACTCTAGTAGTATCCCTGGGATTGGCATATGCGGTATATCGTATACTTACAAGAAATATGAGTAAAAAAGGACGTAGAGAGGCACTTTTCAAGTTCTTTTTCAGAAACGCCAAAAATTAAATACATATGAGTTAGACGTCAATCATGCCTGAATTTATTGAAGAAGAAACCGGTAGACGACTATATCATGAAAATGAGACCACTTTGGATATTGAAAAGGCAATTGCCAAGAAATTTGTTCCAAAAAAAGGTGAGGTAACATCTAGTTACATGCATCGAGATATGGATGAAGAAGAGCCAATGGATGCAGATCGTGCAACCGACGATGACGGAGTTTCTGTCATACAAGAAAAATCAAAATTATCACTTTATGATGTAGAGTACAAACTTTCTGGAATGAACGTCGTTCCAGTTGACAAAAATACAGGAAAAGTTCTAGATGAAAAACAGGTAGAAACATTACGAAAGCAATTACTCAAAAACTGGAGATTTGAGGATGAGGATGAAGATGAGTAGTGTTTGTGAAGATTTAGAAGCAATTCAACAACAAATGTTAGCCAATGTTATTGCAAAAATGAGAAAAGAAGCAAAAGATAAGAAAGAAAAATTAGTCGCTGTTCAGTAATACTTTGCTTTTTATTAGAGAAAAGATCTGTTCAATTTAGTGGGGGGCAACTCTGCTTAAAATCCAATACGCGTTAACTCCTGCGTAAACGGCAGATGCCATTCTGTCCTCACTAATTATTAATACTCAATGATTCTAGATTTATTATGAATGATTCATCTTATGATCCACGTTGTACCGAAATTCAACATCATGAGGGTGTCAGATTTGCAGCAATCATAAACCATGATGGAAAAAAAATTGCTGGAGGTTTTACAGAAGGTGTAAATCCGTATGAAGGTGATGAAGCAAAATTACATGACTTTTACAAATTTGCATTAAATGTATCACTAAGAACTGATGAACTAGATAATTCTCTAGGAGCTTTAAACTACATTGCATCAAGACGTGACAAAGTTATTTTGATTAGTTTTCCATTTCCTGTTACAACAAACATACTTTTGATATCTGCTGAACCTGGTTTAGATATTGAAAAACTTGCAGAAAACGTAGTCAAAATATTTTCTGATGATTCATCAGGATTTACAAAATCACTTGCAGACGACTAGTCTTTTTTCTGCACTACATGAATTAGTTCTTTTAGCTGTCTTCTTTGTTTTGCTGGTCTCTTCTTTATTGGATATCCAACGCATAAAATTGATGTAGGTCTAAGATCTGTTCCTATAATCTCTTTTACCTTATCTTCATCAAACATGCCTATCCATATACTGCTCAATCCTAATGCAGATGCGGCTAATTGGGAATATGCGGCTGCAAGTGTAGCATCTTGAATTGAAAATTTCATTATTACTTTTGCAGGAAAATCAAGTTTTACTCTAGTTGGATTCATGCAAAATACTAGCACTAGTGGTGTATTGACATAGGGCTGTTTGTTTGCTGCTTTGACAAGTTCCTCTTTTGTTTCATTATCGTTTATGTAAAAAATCTCAAAGCCTTGGAAATTTCCTGCAGTTGGTGCTGCATCTGCAGCAGCTAAAATCTTATCAATTTTCCATTTTTCTACGGGATTTTTAGAAAATTTTCTAGTTGATCTTCGTGTTGCCATGACCTTGAAAATATCGGTATTGACTTTTTTCTCTGGTTTTTCATTTAGGATATTTGTCATCAATCCTAACCTGACAGTCAAATCTTCACCTTCTCCTTCTTTAGGTTCATATCCTTTTGGCCAAGTACGACTAGGGTTTATTTTTTTATCCATAATCCTTCTTTAATCATTAAGATAAATAATTTCCCTATCGTTTGAGGTTTGACACATAGCTTTCTGTGGCTTTTCTCATTTCTTGTACATCTACTGTTGAATGGGCATTTGAAAATGCTCCTAATTTTCCTGGCAAAAAGAATATGCCACTTTTTGCTATCATATCAAAATGATAATTGAATAGTGCTGAAGAATCACATTTTGCTGCATCTGCTGCATTATTAATTTCAATCATTCCCTTTCTTGGAAAATGTGTCATAAACAATGAGCCTTTACCTGTAACTATTACATCATCAGAAAAGATCTTTTTTAGCATCTTTGTTGTTTCATTTCCTAAACCATTCAATTTTTTGTAAAGTGTATTTTTCTTACTTTTTAAAATTCCAAGTGTTGTATCCCCTGCAATCATAGATAATGGGTTTGCAGAAAATGTCCCTCCACCAATGTACGTTCTGCTTTTCTTAGAATTTACAGATGTATTTGCATGTTCCATAATCTCATCTTTTCCACAAATCACTCCGATTGGAAATCCTCCTCCAACAATTTTTCCAAGTGTTACAATATCCGGGTCAAGTTTCATTTGTGGGTATATGCATCCATATCTGAATCTAAATCCTGTAACAATTTCATCTAACATGAATAATGAGTTATTTGATTTCACCATTTCTTGTATGCCTTGCAAATATTCTTGTGTTGCAGGAATTGCTCCACCTCCACCTAAAACTGGTTCAATTAAAACTCCTGCCAAATCTTTTCTAATCGATTTTAATATTCTCAATGACTCTTTCAAATCATTTAGTGGCAATGACACAATATGTTCTTCATCTGTTAATCCTTGACTCTCAGAAACATTAAATGGCCAATTCACTGTTTTGAGTAAGTCTGTAGTATAACCATGCCATCCTCCATCAATCTTTGCAATAATTTTTTTCCCCGTCACTGCACGGGCCAATCTAACTGAATACATTGTAGCCTCTGTACCTGTTGATGCATAACGAATCTTTTCTGCAACCGGAACTGCTTTAGAAATTTTCTCTGAAAGTGATATTGCATTTTCATTTGATGTTCCATGCATCCATCCTTTTTTTAGCTGCTCTTTTGCCTTTTTTTGAACTTGCTTTTGTGCATGTCCTAAAATTAAACTCCAGTGACCCATCCAATAATCTACATATTTGTTGGAATCTACATCTTTGAGAAATTTACCTTCTGCTGATTTTGTAATGAATGGGTATGGTTCAAAAAATCTAATATTATGATGGACTCCGTTGATGTGAACCTTTTTTGCTTTTGCAAATAGTTTGGCTGATTTTTTAGTTTTCGTTTTGTAAATTTCTTGTACGCTGGTCATATCTTTGCCTATTTTCATATCCTTTGGTATATTATTGATCGCCAAAATTGGTTGTTTATGCCTACCTTTTGAATGGTTTATAATGCCTTCAGGAACTCAAAATTTCGCATACGTAACGCTTTGGCGGCTCCTTTGATGAAGTATGGCAAAATGCCATTTTGTGATTTTGAGGACTCCAGTTACGCATACAAAATGAGGATCTGATCAAAAGATCAAATCTGAGATGTGAAGATTATGTGCATTCCGTTAATTCCAATAAAAGAAATTAGTTGTGCAAAAAATGTACTTTGAAAATAAAATAATATAGAATCCGTTTGATCCTGACGGACCTGACTGCTATCAGATTGATACTAAGCCATGTTAGTTATTGTAGTAATACAAGGCAGACGGCTCAGTAACGCGTAGTCAACCTAACTTATGGACGGGGATAACCTCGGGAAACTGAGAATAATACCCGATAGGTCATGATGCCTGGAATGGTTTATGACTCAAATAATTTATTGCCGTAGGATGGGACTGCGAGCTATCAGCTTGTTGGTGAGGTAATGGCCCACCAAGGCTATTACAGCTACGGGCTCTGAGAGGAGTAGCCCGGAGATGGGTACTGAGACAAGGACCCAGGCCCTATGGGGCGCAGCAGGCGAGAAAACTTTGCAATGCGCGAAAGCTCGACAAGGTTAATCTGAGTGGTTCCTGCTAAAGGAACCTTTTGTTAGTCGTAGAACCACTGATGAATAAGGGGTGGGCAAGTTCTGGTGTCAGCCGCCGCGGTAAAACCAGCACCTCAAGTGGTCAGGATGATTATTGGGCCTAAAGCATCCGTAGCCTGTTCTGTAAGTTTTCGGTTAAATCTATGCGCTCAACGTATAGGCTGCCGAAAATACTGCAGAACTAGGGAGTGGGAGAGGTAGACGGTACTCGGTAGGAAGGGGTAAAATCCTTTGATCTATTGATGACCACCTGTGGCGAAGGCGGTCTACCAGAACACGTTCGACGGTGAGGGATGAAAGCTGGGGGAGCAAACCGGATTAGATACCCGGGTAGTCCCAGCTGTAAACGATGCAAACTCGATGATGCGTTGGCTTGTTGCTAGCGCAGTGTCGCAGGGAAGCCGTTAAGTTTGCCGCCTGGGAAGTACGTACGCAAGTATGAAACTTAAAGGAATTGGCGGGGGAGCACCACAAGGGGTGAAGCCTGCGGTTCAATTGGAGTCAACGCCTGAAACCTTACCCGGAGAGACAGCAGAATGAAGGTCAAGCTGAAGACTTTACCAGACAAGCTGAGAGGTGGTGCATGGCCGTCGCCAGCTCGTGCCGTGAGATGTCCTGTTAAGTCAGGTAACGAGCGAGATCCCTGCCTCTAGTTGCCACTATTACACCCTGGTGTAGTAGGGCGAATTAGGGGGACCGCCGCAGTTAATGCGGAGGAAGGAAGGGGCCACGGCAGGTCAGTATGCCCCGAAACTCTGGGGCCACACGCGGGCTGCAATGGTAGCGACAATGAGTTCCAAAATCGAAAGATAGAGGTAATCCCTAAACGCTACCACAGTTGTGATTGAGGGCTGCAACTCGCCCTCATGAACATGGAATCCCTAGTAACCGCGTGTCATTATCGCGCAGTGAATACGTCCCTGCTCCTTGCACACACCGCCCGTCGTTTCATTGAAGTTTGCCTTTAGCGAGGTGATGTCTAATTGGCATTATCGAACTTGGGGTAAGTGACAAGGGAAAAGTCGTAACAAGGTGACCGTAGGGGAACCTGCGGTCGGATCACCTCCTTAGAAAGAATTACGGAAAGCACATAATCTTTGCATCGCCATCGATGCATTACATCATGAAAATGATGTAAGAAGGATGTAGCCGACTACCGCACTAGTTCGGCAATGATCGTCATGCATGTGTCTTGTGTAAATTGTGGCCGTAATTGCCGGTGTAAAGACGGTAATAGAGGGATTGCTAGGTTTGAGTAGAGATGAAGGACGTGGCAAGCTGCGATAAGCCCGGGGTAAGCGCACGCGACTTATGATCCCGGGATGTCCGAATGAGAATCTTATGTTTACATACTCCGTTACATAGGTGGCGGAGGTCGAACCGTCGGAATTGAAGCATCTTAGTACGACGTGGAAGAGAAATCAATAGAGATTACCCAAGTAGTGGCGAACGAAAAGGTAACAGCCCAAACTGAATCTGTTATGGTAACTTAACAGAGATGTGGTGTATACGGGCTCATATAATAATCCTAGAACATAGTTGAAGTAATCTGGAACGTTTTGGCATAGAGGGTGATACCCCCGTAAACGAAATGGTATAGGATTAGTTGAGTACCAGAGTAGATGTCCTTGGTAGTGGGCATCGAATATTAGGAGAAAGTAGCTTCTAAGGCTAAATATAACTCAAAACCGATAGTGCACTAGTACCGTGAGGGAAAGCTGAAAAGTACCCCGGAAGGGGGGTGAAAAGTGCATGAAATCTATTACTTACAGACGTGCATAGCATGAAAGACGATTTTTCTAAATTGGAGGTTCTAGCAATAGAGCTAAAGATTTGGAGCTCAAATCGTCAGTGTTATGCGTTCCGTCTCGAAACACGGGCCAAGGAGCTGACTGTCATGGCAAGACTAAACCCGAAAAGGTGGAGTCGAAGGGAAACCGAGTTCTCGCAGCATTAGCGAGGAGAAGCGTGTGAAAGTGCGTTGAGTCATGGCGGCCAGGCTAGAAGCCAGTCGATCTAATCCTGAACAAGCTGAAGGCGGGCGAAAGCCCGCTGGAGGGCTGAAGCAGTTCTGACGTGCAAATCGTTTGTGTGATTTGGGATTAGGGGTCAAAAACCAATCTAGACTGGCGATTGCTAGTTCCAACCGAAGCGTCTCGTAGGGCGTCCTTAGTGGAGATAGCGTTTCCTGTAGAGCACTGATAAGGGAGTATGGGGAAGAAATTCCTCGCTCCCCATTCAAACTCCGAAGGGATATGCATTGTAGAAGCTAGGAGACGGGTTCGTGTGACGTAAGGTTCACGACCGAGAGGGGTTTAACCCAGACCGAAGTTAAGGTCCCTAAATTTTTTCTAAGTGTCAAGCTAAAGTGTGTGTTCGCGCCAAGACAGCAGGGAGGTAAGCTCAGAAGCAGCTATCCTTTAAAAAGTGTGTAACAACTTACCTGCCGAGCGTGGGCGCCACAAAAACGGACGGGGCTAAAGAAAAGTACCGATACTTTGGATACATGCCAATGGGCATGTCATGGTAGGTTGGCGTAGTGATTGGGTCGAAGCAGGGCGGTGACGTCCTGTGGACCATTTTCTATTGCAGATCTTGGCGGCAGTAACAGCATAGTAGAGTGAGAACCTCTACCACCGCAAGCGCAAGGGTTTCCAGGCAATGCGTTATCAGCCTGGAGTTAGTCGATCCTAAGGATTACCTCAACAGAGTAATTCGAAAGGGAAACTGGTTAATATTCCAGTACCTTGCAAGTTGCGTTATTATCTATATGAACCACTTCCGGATAGGGAGAGCATAACCATCGTTGTGTCTAAGCGTTCTAGAGATGGGGAGTGTCGTAATGACGAGAACCATCTCGAGGCGTTAATGGCTCTGCGTTAGCAGAGTTCTCTTGAGTCCAGGGGACCTTGAAAATTTGTGTAGAAAGTGACTTGCAAGCTCGTACCGAGAACCGACACAGGTGCGCTGGCTTAGAAAGCTAAGGTGCTACGGGTATACCGTATGGTGAGGGAATTCGGCAAATTAGTCCTGTAGCTTAGGTATAAGGGATGCCTGCACACTTCATGAGGAATGGGGTGAGCAGGTTGCAATGACAAGGGGGTTTCGACTGTTTAATAAAAACACAGGCGACTGCTAGTCCGAAAGGATTTGTATAGTCGCTGAATCCTGGCCGGTGCGGGTACCTAAAACTTGGGTTCAACCGAGCTAAGGGCCCGTTAACGCCGGGAGTAACTCTGACTCTCTTAAGGTAGCCAAATGCCTTGTCGGGTAAGTTCCGACGCGCATGAATGGAACAACGAGAGCCCCACTGTCCCCACCTACAACCCGGTGAAGCCACATAAGGTGGACGAACAGTCCATCAACTTCCATCGGGGAGAGAAGACCCCGTGGAGTTTTACTGCAGCTTGTGCTTGTAGTATAGTAAAGATTACATAGTGTATTTGGGAGCTATGCCTCATTTTCTTTGGGAAATGAGTGAAGCAACGATGTAACACCAAATTATTTTTGCAGTACTACTTACCCGGTGCAGACCGGGGACATGTGCAGGTGGGCAGTTCGGCTGGGGCGGCACCCCTCTGAAAAGATATCAGAGGGGCCCAAAGTTTAGTTCAAACGGGTCAGAAATCCGTTGAAGAGGGCAAAGCCAAAAACTAGACTGACAGGATTTCCAAACGCACGGAATTCTGAGACGAAAGTCTGGCTTAGCGATCCTTCCTGCGCCCACTATTGGGGCCGGAAGGTGACAGAAAAATTACCCCAGGGATAACAGGCTCGTCGCGGGCGAGAGCTCCTATCGACCCCGCGGTTTGGTACCTCGATGTCGGCTTTTCCTATCCTGGTCCTGCAGCAGGGGCCAAGGGTGAGGCTGCTCGCCTATTAAAAGGGAACATGAGCTGGGTTTAGACCGTCGTGAGACAGGTCGGTCTCTGCCTGATGGAAGCGTCGCTGTCTGAGGGGAAGTTGCTCTTAGTACGAGAGGAACAGAGCATCGTCGCCGCTGGTGTACCGGTTGTCTGATAAGGCAGGCCGGGCAGCTAAGCGATTTAGGTTAAGTGCTGAAAGCATCTAAGCACGAAGCCTATCCCGAGACATGACAGCGTTACGTTAGTTGAAGGTTCGCAGCAGAAGACTGCGTTGATAGAATGGAGGTGTAGATCACAAGCTTCGGCGAGTGGTGAGCCTGCCATTACTAATAGACCAAAACATCGGTACGGCCACAAACATAGAAAGACACATGCATGGCGTTTCATTTTTTGATTCCCCTAGTGTAAACTAGGCATATCAAATTTAAAAAAACACAAGATACATTTTACTTTAAAAAAATAAAAAAAAAATAGTAGTTACTCGATAATAGATTGTTAAGAAAATTAATTTAAAATTATTAGTCTTAGTCTACTTTTTTCACTGTTTTTGCGGCTGGGCCTTTTTCTGATTCACCAACTTCGAATTCAACTTTATCGCCGTCTCTAATCTGACCGTTAACTTCTGTCTTGTGGACAAACAAGTCTTTGTCTTCATTTTCGCGTTCGATAAAACCGAAGCCTTTTGTTTGGTTAAACCATTTTACGGTTCCTGTTTCCATCTTGTCATTTTGTAATATACTGTCTATTTATATCTGATTTTTTTTCATTAGGTTAGACTAATAATATTTACAATAAATTAGGTATAACTAACTAATTATTACAAAAAAAGTTAGGAAAACCTAAAAAAAATACAATTTAATAAACTAAGATTGTATTATAGAATATGAAAATAGAAAAAAGAAAAAAACAATCTACGTTAAGACAATTCTTGAATAGTTGTGAAAAACACATCACCATATTATTTTATCTTACTGCGTTAATCCTAAATCGAGTAACCACTCCTCGTGGTTTTTGATATCATGCATCTGGATTATTTTTCATAAACTCTTTGAGTGCAATCTTTAATGCAACTGTCTCAATCTTTTGTGATTTTTGACCTGCAAGAAAGAAATCAGTTGAATCGGAATTTACAAGTATTGAACTTGCCCCATCTTCCATCTCGATTTTTGCAGTTACGCCATGATCTAAAATCTCCAAAATCTCCATCAAATCTTCATGTCTCAGATAGAGAGTTTTTTCTTCATCATCTGTAAATAACCATGTAATCCTGCATCCTTTTTCTCCTGGCAAATATGGTGTTTCTATTTTGAATTCATCAGTCATAATTATTGATTATTTTATGGGTTGAAAAGTCTATTCTATTTTTTGTTCCTAGTCTGTTTAATCTAATCTTCAGACTTTAAAATAGTCGTGAATGATATAATATCAATTGGACATACTGCAATTAGCTGAGGAGTATTACTACTATACATTTGCCATTGTTTTTGGAATAGGTCTTTTACAAGGGGCGATCATTGCTCGTGGAATAAGAACAAAATTCCCTAAATTAAAAAAATATGCAAAAGGCGTATCAATAATAATTCTAATATTGTTTTCAATAAATGCGGCAGGAAACATTTCAAAATTTGCAGAACCTGCAAAAGTTGAATTTACTGAGTTTGTAATTCCTGAAACTCCTGAAGCTGCATTTCTTGTACTCATTGATGTTCTTGGTTTGAATGCAGGAATTATTGCTGTAACTGGAATATTCATCTCTATTACATTGATACTTTTGTTTAGATTTGCAGAACTGAATAGTATTTCTCGTTATTTTGTTTTTACAATGAGTGTTATTGTTTTCATTATTGCAATGTTAGGTAGATTTACCGATTATGTACCAAGTACATTTCAAATAATTCTGTATGTGATGTATCAGATTGGTATGACTTTAGGAATATTTGCAATAATGCGTAGACGTGAAAAAGATCCTTTAGAAGATTTTAGTTAACTTTTATTTTCTAAAAACATCTTTAGACCTGCACATCTATTACGGATTGTCACTTCTGTAACTCCTGATGCTTCTGAAATTTCTTTTTGCGTTTTATTTCCACCTTCTGTAATACATGCAAGGTATAATGCAGCAGCTGCTAATCCTGTAGGATCTTTTCCTGCAACTACTCCGATTTTCTTTGCTTTTCTTAAAATCTCAACAGCCTTACGTTTTGTTTTTTCACCTAATCCTGCAATACTTGCTATTCTTGGAATTCCATTTATTGGGTCTGCAACTGGAACTTTAAGATCTAATTCTCTAAATACCAATCTATAACATCGGGCTACATCTTTTCGTCTAATGTTTATGCCATCGGCAACATTGTCCAATGTTCTAGGTGTTTCTGTATCTCTACATGCTGCATAAACACATGCTGCAACTAAACCTTGAATCGAACGTCCTTTGACCAATTTTTTTTCAATTGCTTTTCGATAAATGTAAGCTGCTTTTTCAATAACTGCATCTGTTAATGATAATTTGTCTTTTAGTTTGTCCATTTCACTTAGTGCTTGTCTTAGATTTTTATCCACAGATGTATGAGCCTGTGATCTACTGTCCCATGTTCTAATTCTATCAAATGATTGTTTCATTGCTGATGAAAGTGGTTTACCTGTGGCATCTTTGTTTACTGCACCGATAACTGTGGATAGACCCATATCGTGTATTGTAATTGATGTACCAGTACCTGTTCTGCTTTTATCAACCCCGTCATTTGCAAATGATCTCCATTCTGGTCCGCTTGCCTCACTGCCTTCTGACAATACAATTCCGCATGTTTTACAAACAATTTCTCCTGAATTGTCATCATTGATCAATGTAGCTTTGTTACAAGAAGGGCATCTTTGTTCATTAGATGATTTCAACTACTATGATGTCACTTTGAAGTTTATATCACTTAACAACTAATCTTCTGGTTAATCGTATGAATGTTCATGATTCTAATTTTATAAAACATGAGAAGAAACTCTTTATCTTACATATTGTAAAAACTCAGGCATGGTGGCAAAAAAACCAAAAGTAATTGGCGTTGAGGTTCTTAAAAAAAACGGTCTTGATGTTGATAAATTAATTAAACAATTAATCAAAAATGCCTCTGTAGAATTCACTGCATACTATTATTTTACAAACTTGAGAATGCATGCAACAGGTATGGAAGGCGAAGGGATTAAAGGAATTATTGAAGATGCACGTCTTGAAGATCTTAGTCATTTTGAATCTTGTATAGAACGAATTTTTCAATTAGGAGGAAGTTTGCCAAATGATGCACAAGCATTTACTAAAATGTCTGGATGTGAATTTTTACAATTACCAAAAAACCCAACTGACATTAAAGCAATTTTAGAAAAATGTCTCAAAGCCGAACAAGGAGCCATAGTAAATTGGGATATAGTTTGTAAAATGACATTGGGAAAAGATCCTGCAACATATGATATTGCAAAAGATATTCTTTATGAAGAAATTGAACATGAAAGCTGGTTCTTGGAATTACTATATGGTCGACCTTCTGGACACATGCGACGTAAATTCTCAGGAGAGCGTCCTCACACACAAAAACACTCTAGAGCGTTAGGTTAATCTTTTTTCAAAACTATTGAATCTGTACTAATTTTTTTATCAACATCTAGCATACAGTATGCATATTGTGTATTTTTCATTGACGGAAACATTACGCTATTTTTATCCTTACTGTGTCCTAGTCCTATCCCGTGACCTAATTCATGTGTCATGATATATTCAACTGTATCTACATGAAATAATTGAAAATTTCCATCACATCCGTAACCTCCTAATGCTACCTCTACAATTCCTTTTCCAACATTTGCATGTCCTAATACTCCTTCACCTAAATCTCTAACAACCCATGTTACCCAAAGATTTGCATTGGCCTTTGTTTTTGTTGTAACAAAATGTATCTTAACTGCTTTTCCATCATTGGCATTAAATTCCACATCTTCCCACATTTTGAATGAATTCACTAATGTACTCACATGGTCTAACGGCAATGCTGCAGGCTGATCATTAACATAAATTTTGTATTCCAAGTGGTATACATCGTCTATTAGTACATATTCTGGATTTGGAAATCCTTGATTTCCAATCTCAATTTGTTGATCATAATTCCATTTTGCATAATCTCTTAGAAATTTTTTAATCACATCATTGCTTGGATTTGGATATTCGATGTATCTCTTATCCTTGTTTACAATATTTTCAATTCTATCTAAATATCTAGAAAATTCCCATTGGTTTCTATCGCTAATTCTCTTTTCTTCTTCAGAAAATTTTTGAATATTTGATAAATCAACTACCAGTAAATTATTATCAATTAAAAAATTAATTCCTTTCAAAAATTCTTCATCAGGAATTTTATCTGTAGCCCACCATCCTGCAGTATTTTTAATCCATGATGGAACTGTTTGTGGAATATTCAATGTAAATATTTCTGGTTTTTCAGCTTCATTATACAGATATTTTTTTGCATTTTTTGTTGCATATTCATAATAATTTTTTACAACATGATTGTCTGGTGATAATTCATATGCTTGTTCAAAATATGTCAATGCTTCATTGTATTCTCCATAATTTCCAAATCCAACTCCTAATCCAATTAGTGCTGTAATGTTGTTTGGTTCTTGTTGATTTACTTTATAGAATTCCAAAATTGAAGCTTTATGCCTTTCAAGATTCTCTAATGCAATTCCTTTCATCAATATTGTTTCTGTATTTGTAGGTGAAATTTCTAAAATTTTATCATACAGATCTATTGCTTCGTGATACTCCCCAATCATAAAATGGTCATTTGCTTTTTTGTATAGATTTGGAACATCTTTTATGCTCTCTGCAAACGAGTCACTGATACTTGGAAATAGAAATAGTACAAAAATTGCTGATATGATTAATGAATAATTCATAAATCTACTTTTGTTCATATCTGCTAGATTTATTTTTCAAAATTAAATGATTCTACAAAATAAACCTAAAACTTTTACGATAAATCCACGTCGCCTACCAAAACTCTCTCTATTTTTTTCTTAGTTTTTATTTTTAATGCCCCGTCTGTATCTATTCCTTGAGATACCCCTGAAATTTTCCCATTAGACGTATTTATTGTGATTTTTCTACCAATTCCTGCTGCGTTTTTTGTCCATTCTTTAACAATTTTAGCTTTTTCTCCTTTATTCAAACTTGCTAAATTTTTTTCAAATTGAAACAAAAATTCTTTGAGCAAAATCTTTGGTGGTGTTTTATTATTATTATTTTCTCGAAGTGAATTTACCCCATAAAAATTTGGAGTTTTTGACAATCTTTTTTCAAGTCTCTTTGTATCTATATCAAAATTTATTCCAATTCCTAAAATTAGATAATCTATATTATTTGCTTGAACTGATGCATCCACCAAAATCCCTGCAACTTTTTTACCATTTAGCATGATGTCATTTGGCCATTTCACTTCTGTTTCTACTCCTAAACTTTTCTTAATGGATTTCGATAATGCAACTGCACTCAAAATTGGAATTAGTGTTGAACTTGAAACGTCAAATTTTGGATGAATTATCAAAGAAAACCAAATTCCTCCTTTTGGTGAGGTCCATTTTCTATCTAAACGTCCTCTCCCAGCTGTTTGTTTTTCTGCAATAACTATTGTGCCGTTTTCTTTTTTATCTGCTGCAATCTGTTGTGCAAAATTTTGTGTAGAGTCAAGTTCTTCAAAATAATAAACTCTTTTTCCAATATTTTCAGTTTTGAGATCTCTTGTAATCTCCCATGGCAATAATTTTTCTGTATCATCAACTAATCTATATCCCAGCTTTTGTTTTGATTCAATTTTGTAGCCTAATGTTTGAATTTTTTTAATATGTTTCCAAACTGCAACTCTGCTAATTTTCAAAACATCACTAAGATCTTGACCTGATAGATATTCTGAATCATGAGTTTGGAAAAATGATAGTACCTTTACTAATCCAACATTATCAAATGATGTGTATGACATTAGAAACCTATGTCTATGTCGAATCCGCCATCATCTCCTGCATCGGATCCTCCCATGTCTTCTGCGGCACCATCCATTCCTCCCATGTCTTCTGCTGGAATGAAACTTCCCATACTTGCGCCAATCATACTAAACATCATTGAAAACATCATCATATCTACAATCCCGAACATCATCATTGAGGGTAAAAATGATTTATCTTCTTTTAGTTTTTGTTCCAGTTCTTGTTTATTACCTGATTTGTATGTATTTTCTAATTGATTCCATTTTTCTTGTAAAATTTTTAGTTGACGTTCAAACTCACGATAGCCTTCTTCTGTAGGATTAATCTCAATTTTTGTGCCAAGCAATCCTTTTTTTTCATTCACTTTGATTAATCCTGAATTTTCTAGTTTTTGTAAAATTAATTCTAATTCTTTTGGCTCTACGTTTGATTCTTGAGAAATTTTGCCAAATTTAGATACGCCTCTACTAATTATTCCTAAAACAACCGTTTCTTTATTTTCCTCATCCATGATACATCTTCTTATCTTTTCTTTTTAAAATATTGCCTAAAAATGTAATTGAATTTTATATTGTAAGATTCTACTGTGATTATGAGTGAAACAAGGACAATTCCAATATTTCCACTAGATTTAGTATTATTTCCTAATCAAGATCTTCCTTTAAGAATCTTTGAACCCCGATACAAGCAGATGATTGATGATTGTATGCTTGATGACAAAGAATTTGGAATATGTCTTGGGCATAATAGTGCAACATTATCTAATTGGCAGGCGCCATACAATGTTGGAACTCTAGCAAAGATAGTTGATTGTAAAGATGTGGATTCTACTAGTGGTCATCTATTTGTAAATATTAGAGGTCGTAGAAAATTTAGAATCATCAATCTAATTGCCCCATCTCTCAAAAAAATTGATGATTATGATCCTTTTACCATGGAAGGAGTAGAAATAATTGATAAACTTCATCAAAATGATGGAATTGATAAGAAAATGTATATCCAAGCAGAAGTAGAAATGATTCCTGAAATAGACGACTCAGTTTCTCTCAGTGATTGGGAGCATATGGTAGATTTATGGAAAAATAAAATCAAAAAAAATAATGGAAATTCTGAATTAACATCTCATCAACTGGATCATGTTTTAGAAGAATACTACTTGAAAACTGAAACTCCTACAATGGAATATGTTTATTCATTATGCGCTCTTGCATCTCAAACCCCATTAGATCTACAACCCATCTTAGAATGCATCAATTTGGAGCAGTTATTGGAACGAACAACAAAACTACTAGAATCTGATATAAACCACGAATAATTTCAAACCTAAAGTTCATAAACGATGAAAAACTATGAGCTAAAATTCGGGAACATAATATGGAAAAATTTGGAACTTTAGAATTTGTATTGGATCGTTATTCTGGAACCTGGTGTTGGAAGATCTCTGGAAATCGTGCAGTAAACATGGTCTCAAAATTAATACCGCGAGGTTGGTATGGGGACAAACCTGATGAAGTCATTGTATCAGACAATGATGAAAACATCAAGAAATTAAAAATGATTGATGACCGTTATACTTTTGAAGTTTTATCAAAATCTGTCTGGAAACGAAAAATTGAACCTCTCACTATCAAAAAAACTAGAGTGCCAAAAATTGAAAAATTACAACAAGCATCTCCTAGCAAGCAATTCAAGGGAAATCTTCTAGATTTCCAAAGGGAAGGTCTTGATTTCTTAATTAAATCGAGTGGAAATGCATTACTTGCTGATGAAATGGGTCTTGGAAAAACAGTTCAAACATTAGCATATCTATCAAAAGAAAAAAACGCATTTCCTGCATTAATTGTTGCACCTCTTGTCACATTAACTAATTGGCAAAGAGAAATTGAAAAATTCCTAAAGAAAAAAGGCAAAAATGGAAAAGTCATTGAAAATGAAGTTCCATCTAGTACTATGATTAGAAATGGAAAGCTTTCTGATATTGGTGAATATGATTTTTACATAATTAATTATGAATTATTGTATAAACGAATTCCTGATCTAATGAAACTAGGTATACGTTCTGTTGTGTGTGACGAGGTACAACATCTAAGATCAAAAACCACTCAAAAATATGCTGCAGTAAAAGAATTGGCTGCACTTGAAAGTGTAAAATACAGAGTTGGATTGTCTGGAACGCCAATTTACAATAGAGGCTCTGAAATATGGCCGATTGTTGATATTTTGAAACCTGGATTACTTGGAAGCTTTAAGGAATTCTGTGAATACTTTTGCTATGTAAATGAAAAAGGAAAAGCAATTGTACTTGAAAATAAGCGTGACACATTACGTAATCAATTAACAAAGCATGTAATGCTAAGAAGAAAAAAATCTGATGTTTTAAAAGAATTAAAAGATAAAGTTCGTTATCCCGAAATGATTCATGCAGATGAAAAATTCTACAAGGCTGAATTGAGTAAAATTTGGAAAAAACTTGAGGAAGAACAAAAATATGCTGAATCTGCATTTGATAAATCTGCATCATACCATAGAGCAATAGAAAGTGAAAGGCAGGCTGCAGGTCTTGCTAAATTAAAACATGTAACTGGTTTTGTTTCTGACATTATGGAAATCGAAGAAAGTGTTGTTGTATTCTGTCATCATAAGGCTATTCATGGTCTTCTTCATCAACATCTTGCAGAATTTAACCCTGCATCTATAATCGGTGGTCAAACTGATGTTGTTAGACAACGTGAAATTGATAGATTCCAAAAAGGTCAAACAAAATTAATGATTGCAGGATTAAGAGCCGGAAATGTTGGAATTAATCTCACAAATGCAAAATATGTTATATTTGCCGAACTTGATTGGAGTCCTGCAATTCATCGACAGGCTGAAGATAGATTACATAGAATTGGTCAGAAAAACACAGTCTTTGCATATTATTTGGTGGGAAAAGGAACACTTGATGAACATGTCGCTGAAATTCTCACCGATAAAGAATTTGAAATAGATTCAATATTGGATAAACAAGGAGAATCATTTGAAAACAAAGAAAAGGCAAAGATGATTCTTGCACAAATTCATGATAAACTTGGCACAAAACTATAATCTTAATATTTTTTAGTATAGGGTTCTCTGTTAAAACATGGATTTTATGTTAGAAGAAGAAATGATTGATCTTGTTACATTTTGTCTACAAAATCCAGAATCCTCTGAAACAGAATCAAAAAAATCCCGAATTAAAGAAATAGGAAAAGAAATCTTTGATGATGGTGGTTTTAATGGAATGGAGAACATCTGCTTTGCAGTAGAAAATCGAGTTGAAGCTGAAATAGAAATCTCTGCAAAACCCTTCCGTGCTCTTTGGAATGGAATTTCAGATGAATGGAATTATCATTAAGAAAATTTCCTAAAAAAGATCATTTGATGCTCAGTTATGCTTTTCCAATTCTGAACATCGATATGCCGCATGTTGGGCATGTACCTTTTGTTGCTGGTTTACCATTTTTCATAGTAACTGCTTGGGTACCATTCATTTCTCTTTTGTCTCTGCATTTTACGCAGTAACCTATTACCATGTTCACTAGACTGTTCTCTCTTATTAGCAAAAACCTGTTAATTTTTTTCAACACTTTTAGTTATTTTATGGAGTAGATTTTACGAACAAATTCAACAGTTTACATTATATCTAATTCTCTGATTAGCCTTTTTATGAAAAAAATCTATTTTGGAATATTATTTCTTGTTTTGATTATTCCTGTTTCAACTGCATTTGGTGATGAATTAACTTTGAATATTGATAAGGCATTATATGAAAAATCCGATTTTATTTCAGTATGGGGGTCTACTGCTTTTGATTCTGTTTTCATTTCTATAAAAGATCCAGATGGAAATAATGTCTGGAATGAAAGCCTTAACCCTGATGATCAAAATAAATTTTCTACTTTGATAATTGCAGGAATTGGTGGATGGCAAAAAAGTGGTAATTATTTAGTGATGGCCGAATCTGGTGACACTTCATTGTCTGTAAAATTTTTCTATGATTCTGGCGCACAGGTAAATCCTCCCTCTGCTGTATCTGACTATTATGTCAGTCCTGAAGATCTTTATCTTACATTTGCAATTGCAATAATAATCATCGCAGGAATTTTCATTTATCTTGCAAGACATATCATATTGAGAAAAAAGACCAGTTATGACACTGCAAAATTAGATTCAAAAAAAGACCGTGATTATGAAAAATATCATTCTGAATGGTCTGAAGAAGAAATCTTCGGTTCTCGTAAACCAAGTACTGAAGCAAAAGAATTTCGTGAAATGTATAATGATAATTCATTACCAAATTATTATTTGATATTGGAATTGACAAACGATTCTTCAGAATCTGAAATTAAAAACCAATATAGAAAACTAGCAAAACAATATCATCCTGATAGAAGCAAAGATTCTTCTGAAGAAAAAATGGCTCAAATCAATAAAGCATACGAAGTTTTATCAGATAAAAAATTAAAAGCAGAATATGATAAATTTTGTAAATTACTGTGATTCTAAAATTGCATCTTTCAATGTTAAATAAAGAATAATTTTTGATGCATTTTGCATACTATTTTTGAGATTTGTTACAAGTGACATTTTTTGTCCATCTTTGATGGTTGCATACAAGATTATGTCTAGAAATTCTTTGTTAGGCCCAAGCATTGCTTTTGAAAGATATTTTGATATTGTTGTATCATAAATTGTGACTTCTGCTTTCCATTCTTTCATTTCTGCAAAATATACTCCTCCTCTTGTTGTAGGTTCTGTTATTGGATTATCTGTCTGAGAAATTTTTATTTCATCTATTGAAAATGAATTATTTTCGATTACAATCTTAAAATTTGTATTATATTCTTCTACAATTTTCTGTAGTTCTTTTTCATTCATGTCATATATGATAAAATTAAAAAATATATGTCAATACAATTGTAGTATAATATGGCAGAATCTATTACAAAAGACCAATTAAAACAAGAACAAGACAAATTTGTTATTATTGATGTTAGAGAATCAGATGAATTTGTAAATGGTGCTATAGAAAACTCACAAAACATGCCTTTGGGATTGGTTATACGAAATGCAAAGAAAGGACAAATTGATGAATTAAAGGATAAGAAAATTTGTGTTTACTGTGCATCTGGTTATCGTGGAAATATTGCAGCTGACGAACTAGTAAAAGCTGGATTTTCTGCAATAAATCTTGAAGGTGGCTACATGGCTTGGAACCAATAATTTGAGTTCTAACACAATCAAAAAAGCAGAAAAACTTGTCGAAAATGGTGGGGTTGTAAAAATTGAAGATGATCTTTTTCAAGTAAAATCTTCAAGCGATCCTTCAAAGTCTTATTTTGTAACATCTGATTCCTGCGAATGTCCAGGATTCAAAAATTTCTATAAATTTCATCATGGAAAAGGATTGAAAGCCAACTGTTCTCATTTAGAGGCAATTCGTATATTTTTAAAAGAAAATAAATAAAAAATGCTGTTTCTATGAATCAGATTGTTTATATGCAACAAATTTTGTTGTTATACCAGTGATTAACTCTAAACACACACTGACAATTTTGGCAAGCTTGATGCTAGTTGCAGCAATGCCTATGGCATTTGCAGAGCATGGCGGAGATGGCTTGTCAATTGCAGCAGATGCAGTTGAGGGTTCAACAACAATCACCATCACAGGACATGCTACATCAAGTAACACTCCTGTAACAATCATGGTACTTGCACCAAACGGAAACGTTGTTTCTATTGATCAAATTAACCCTGATTCTGATGGTGAATTCACTTCAACAATAGGTGTTGGTGGTCCAATGTGGAAACAAGATGGCGTGTATTCAATTACCGCACAACAGGGTTCTGCCTCAATAAACAAATCAACTGTTGAAGTAGAGGTTGCTGATGGTGCAGTCGTTCCAGAATTTGGTACAATTGCATCCCTAGTACTTGTTGTTGCAATTTCTTCAATCGTAGTATTATCTGCAAAAGGCAGACTTAGTTTCACACCAAGAATCTAAACTGTCCACTTTTCTTATTTTCTATTTTTATTCGGGTAATCTATAAACTTCTTAAGCTCCGTTTTTGTTGTAATTATATAGTTGGATGTTGAAAAATTTCAAGATGATGTATATGCAATAACAGAACTTTTGTCAAAGAATCTGTCACCTGAATTGACGCCTAAATTGAATTCTGTAAGGCAAAATTTAATTGAATATTATAAAAAAAATCTTGTAAAAATTAACCATTCTGTTCTTGAATTAATCTGTGCGGCAGAATTAATCTCTTATGGATTTACTGTAGATGTTGAAAAATCAATATCTGACATTTTAGTATGTGATTTATTTGGAAAAAAAGATGATACAACTGCAATTATAGAAATTGAAACTGGATTCACGCCTCCTGAGCATGCATTAGACACTGTTGATTACTATACTGCAAGAATAATTAGTAAAATTGCTCGATATAGTAAATACTGTGAAAAATTCTCGCTTGCTACTCCTGTAGTGAATATGTTACCAATGTCTGAAATATTTTTACTTCCTCCAAATGCAAGAAAACTTGATGATGTGAAAAAACTCAAAAAATTATGTGACCGTTTTTATAAAAATCCTAAAATAGATTTAGAAGATATTCAAAATGCTCAAATTCATTCAGTATATCTCATAAACACTGACAAAGGATTTGCCAAGGAACTAGATCCTCAATTGTATCTCCAAATGACAAAACAACTGATGAAACAAAGTGAAATTGATCTTTAATTTTAGAAATTTGATCTTTGTTAGCAATAATTTCTCATAAGGTTTAATACACGATTATCTAGGATGATTGCCATATGACTAAATACAAGTCCACAGCTGAAGTTATGAAAATTATCAGTGATAAAGATAAGATCCGAAACTTTGGTGTTATTGCACATGTAGATCATGGAAAAACTACTATGAGTGACAGTCTTTTGGCTCATTCTGGAATCATCTCTCCATCAACTGCAGGTAATGCATTGGCAATGGATTCAATGAAAGCAGAACAAGAAAGAGGAATTACAATTGTTCAGGCTAATGTCACATTACATTATCAACAAGATGAAGACGACTATGTCATTAACATGATTGATACTCCTGGTCACGTTGACTTTTCTGGTCGTGTGATTAGAAGTCTTAGAGCAATTGATGGTGCTGTTGTAGTATGTGATGCTGTAGAAGGTATCATGACTCAAACTGAGACTGTAACTAGAATGTCTCTTGAAGAAAGAGTAAGACCTGTTTTGTATATCAATAAAATCGATCGTTTAATCAAAGAATTGAGATTAACTCCTGAAAAAATGCAAGAAACACTTGCAGGCGTTGTTGCAAACTTTAATGAATTAATTGACACTTATGCTGAAGATGAATACAAGGAAAAATGGAAAGTATCTATCCAGGATGGTAGTGTAACTTTTGGTTCTGCTAAAGATAGATGGGCAATCAATGTAGACATCATGAAGAAAAAAGGTGTCACATTCAAAGACGTAATTGACGCATATTCTGATTCTGGAAAAGTTGAAGATTTAGTAGAAAAAGCACCATTAGCTGAGGGTGTACTTGGAATGGTAGTAAAACATCATCCGCCACCACATGTTGCACAAAAATATAGAATTCCAAAAATCTGGAAAGGTGATTTGGAATCTGATACAGGTAAAGCACTTCTTGCTTGTGATGATGACGGTCCTACAATTATGATGTGTGTAAATATGACAATTGATCCTGCCGCAGGTCCTGTAGCAATTGGAAGATTATTTTCTGGTAAAATCAAAGACGGTCAAACGATTAACATTATTGATACAAAACGTGAAGGTCGTGTACAATCTGTAAATTTCTTCATGTCAAATGTAAGAGAACAAGTAGGTGAATTAGGAGCTGGAAATATCCCTGCATTACTTGGTTTAACTGATGTTCGTGCAGGACAAACTATTTCAACTGTAAAAGATATTCCTGTATTTGAAGCATCAAAATATGTTTCAGAACCTGTTGTTCAAATGGCAATTGAACCAAAACATCCAAAAGATTTACCAAAACTTGTTGAAGTCTTAAGAAAACTTACAATTGAAGATCCAAATCTTGTAATCAAAATCGATGAAGAAAGTGGTGAAACAATTATGGCTGGAATGGGTGTATTACACCTTGATGTAGCAGTTAATTTAATCAAAGATGCAAAAGTTGAGATTGTAACTTCTGAACCATTAATCAATTACAGAGAAACAATCAATGGTGGATGTGAACCTGTTATGGCAAAATCTCCAAATCGTCATAATAAAATTTTCATGAAAGTAGAACCACTTGAACCTGAAATTGCTGAAATGTGTAGAAACGGTACACTAAGTGAAATGAAAGATAAAAAAGAAACAGCTCAAATATTACGTGAAAAAGGTTGGTCACCTGATGTTGCAAAAAAAGTAATGAGATTTGATTCTCGTGGAAATGTTATGATTAACGGAACAAAAGGTGTTCAATTTGTAGATGAATCCACTGATTCTCTACTTTCTGGATTTGATGAAGTAATGAGTGAAGGGGGTCTAACAAAAGAACAAGTTAGAAACTGTAAATTCACCTTCACACATTTTGTTCCTCATGAAGACACTGCTCATAGAGGATTGTCTCAAATTGGACCTGCATCAAGACGTGCATGTCTTGCAGCATTTTTGTCTGCAGAACCTGTATTACTAGAACCAATGCTTGCAATTGAGGTTCGTGTTCCAACTGATCTTATTGGAAACGTTTCATCTGTATTGCAAGGAAAACGTGGTAAAGTTTTGGATATGCAGCAAAAGGGTGCAACAAGTATTGTAATTGGTGAAGTCCCTGCAGTTGAAACATTTGATATTTCTGAAAAAATGCGTGGTCAGACTGCTGGTAAAGCAATGTGGAACACACACTTCAAGGCATGGACTCCTGTTCCAAAATCAATTGCTGCAACTCTAACTGAAGACATACGAAAGAGAAAGGGATTGAGTCCAAATCCTCCAGAACCAACCGAATTTATCGATAGAGACTAATGGTTAAAATCGAGACATTTGATGCAAATACTTTTTGGAATAAATCTTATGCTCACCAACGTGGGAAATTACTAAAACGCGTTCAAGTCCCTGATGATCAAATCAAAATTCTGGTAAACAAACCATACTTGGAACTTCCAGCACCGTTACGTTATGAAATAGAAACAAGCGGAATTACAAAGGCTGAACTCGTTTAATTTTTGCATCTTTTATTTTTTTAGAAAGATTTCGAATTGTTACACTACTAATGTTTGCAACTTTTGATACATGTGCTTGAGAAATTTTCTCTTCATTTTCTAATATGGCAAGATATACTACTGTCGCAGCCATAGCTATTGGATTTTTTCCACTAGTAATCATCAATTCTTCAGCTTTTATCAAGAGTTTAACGGCATCTCGCTTTGTTTTTTCTGAACCTCCTACTTCTGTTGTAATTCTTGTGATGAAACTTACTGGATTATAAGTTTCAAGTGTTAGATCCAATTCCCTAACTAAAAGTCTGTAAATTCTATGTATGCTGGTTCTTCGTAGATTTGTCACATCTGAAATATCCTGTATGGTTCGTGGTGTATTTGTTAATCTACATGATGCATAGACACAAGCACTCAAAATTACAGGTATGCTTCTTCCTTTTCCAATTTTTTTTGCCAAAGTTTTTCTGTAAATATATGCTGCTTGTTCAACTGCAGCATCTGT
The DNA here is from genome assembly GCA_902511735.1 of uncultured marine group I thaumarchaeote. Taxonomy (GTDB): domain Archaea; phylum Thermoproteota; class Nitrososphaeria; order Nitrososphaerales; family Nitrosopumilaceae; genus Nitrosopelagicus. The sequence goes on along the minus strand of CABXGK010000006.1, from coordinate 10,992 downwards.
AAGTGATAATTTTGATTTGAGACCTTCTAAAAGCGTGAAAGCCTTTTGCATATTTCTGTGGCCTGGAAGTGCTTTACTGTTTTTATCCCACATTCGTAAGCGATAAAATGTTCTTTTCATCTCTCCACTTAGATTTCTTCCTGTTGCATCCTTGTCTGTCTGTTGAATGATTGTAGATAATCCCATGTCATTGAATGCTAGTGTTGATTTTCTACCTGTCCTTGATTTTGACATGTAATCTTCACCTGATTGTGTTGTATATTCTGGTCCGAGTTCTGCAATATTTTCTGTAATCACCTGACCACATGATGAACACATTATCTCGCCTGTATTACTATCTGAAATTAAAAGAACATCTTTTCCTATATTGTTTTTACAATTATGCTCTTTACCATCGAAACCTTCATTCATAATTCTAGTATGGAGTTTTGAATTAATTAGGAAAGCCTTCTAGTGTTAATTTTTTACATTTAGCACTATCATTCTTCAGAATTATTTTGATGGTGCAGGTTTACCATGATGAATGACATTTCTCTTAGAAATTCATATTCTCCGTTTGACCAAGAATACTTGTTAGCATTGTCCCAAAACTCTTGACTTCTCTCTGATTTGCCTTCATTCATTTGCATATTCAATATTCTAATTTGATCTATAATATGGAAATTGCCTCATTTGATAGACAAAATCACTCAAAAAAATTGATCCATTTATGAGGAATATGGAATTTACACTACGTCTTGGTCAGCTAAATTCACACAGAATCACATTTACCATTACTATGGTATGTAAAACTATGAAAGCACGATTTGACGGAAAATGCAAAGAATGTGGTGATGATATACGTAAGGGTAAAGAAATCGCTAGAAATGCAAATGACGTTTGGGTTCATAAACACTGTGTTGAAGAATTAGTGGATTTACCTTAAATCATATATCCGCGGTTTTTTTATTTTTATCATGTCCATTAATCCGCTAGATCTTTTACTTTGGACATTTAGACGAAATGAAAATGACGTTGTAAAATTGTATGATGCCTTATCTCCTATCATGGAAGTTTCTACAGGAGGAGATATGCTCAATTTTGGATTTTGGGATGATTCTACCTCCCATCTTATTGATGCACAAAAACAACTCTGCATGTTGGTTGGAGATATGGCTGAACTTTCATCTGCTCATATAATTGCCGATATTGGCAGCGGTATTTTGGGGCCTGCAAAAATCTGGAATTCACAATATTCTTCATTACAGATTTCTTCAGTGAATGTTAATTTTTCACAACTTTCATCTGTTGATTCGGGAAATATATCCAAACTAAATTCCACTGCACGAATGCTACCATATGCTGATTCTTCATTAGATCGTGTGGTCGCCTTAGAATCTGCACAGCACTTTAAGCCAATTGGAGATTTCATTTCAGAATCTCATCGTGTGCTAAAAGATGATGGCATTATGTTACTTGCAATTCCTACAGCTACTAATAATGCAAATCTTACCAATCTTGGAGTTTTAAAATTTACTTGGTCTTCTGAGCATTATTCTGAAACCCAAATTAGAGATGAAATTTCTAAAAATAAATTTCAAATTATAGAATCAAGAAACATTGGAAAAAATGTGTATGTTCCTTTGGCAGAATATTATATTGAGAATCGAAATGAGTTACGTCAGAAAATTCTCACTCGTTATTCTAGTTATGTAGAAAAAATACTATTTGGTTCAATGAAAAAAATGAAATCTTCATCTGAAAAAAATCTCATTGATTATTCATTACTAAAATGTAAGAAATTAGCACTAGATTAGAATAGTGCATAACATTAAATATTATAATTGCAAAAATAACTCATGGGTGCATCGTGTAAAGGAATATGTTTACAACACAAAGTAGCAAAAGTTCCAAATTCACAAAAATACCAATTTGGGCTAAAACGTTGTAGCTGGTGTGAAGTATGGCTTGATACTGAATCAATTCGTTGTCCTTGCTGTAAAATGATTCTAAGAACAAAGTCTAGAAATAAGAAAAAAGTTATAGACGAAAAATCAAGTTCATCTGTTGCTGCATAAAATGAATTCTGATACTTCTTCATCAAAACCTGTTATAATAATCGGTGCCGGAGTTGGTGGGTTATCAACTGCAACACTTCTCGTAAATGATGGATATTCTGTATCTGTCTATGAAAAATCTAATCGTGTTGGAGGTAGAACCACTTCTATGGAATTTAAAAATCATATTTTAGATAATGGTTTTCATATAATGCCATTTTATAAAAAATCAGCAATTTATGAAATTCTCAAAAATGTTAAAATTGAATCCAGATTAAAACTTGCAATTGTAGATAAGATTGCATTTTATGATAATGGTTTTCATACTTATCCTAAAGGTATTGCAGATATTCTCAAAATGTCTTTGATTCCATTTAAGAGTAGAATTTCATTACTGAAAATCTTACTTCCCATGGCTTTTACTAGTATGGAAAAAGCAGAAAAATTAGATTCTATTCCTCTAACCCACGTTACTTCAAAACTTGATTTTCATTCAAAACAATTTTTTGATGCTGTTTGTATGCTTGCATTTGCAGATACTCCTGAGCACATATCTCTTGGTGAATTCGCAAGAACCATAATTCGTGCAAATCCCTTCAAAGGAGGAACAAGTGAATTTGCATATCCTGACATGGGCGGGTATGACAGAATTTGTCAGGTAATGGCAGATTATGTTAAAGAAAAGGATTCACAAGTAAGACTTGGGCAATCTATCAAAAAGGTGCTTATCAAAAACCGAAAAGTAGTTGGTGTTGAATTATCTGATGGAGAAATTGTTGAAAGTGACTGTGTGATAATCTCCTATCCTGCATATCATGCAATAAATCAGTTATTTGATTCTGGAATTTTTGATGATGATTTTATTAAAAAAACAAACCGTCTCAATAAAACCACCTCTGTAGTAGAGGTTCATTTTGCATTATCAAAAATGTTAGATCATCGTCAAGTTGTTTTCCCTGTAGGTGAAAACTATGTTTCAAAAGGAATATTCTTCATTTCAAATATTACTCCTTCAGTATCTCCAAAAGGAGAACATCTCATAATTGTTGGCACTCCGGTAAAACCTGAAGAAACTGAAAATCCTACAAGAATCAAAGAAATCGTGTCAAAAATGAAACAAGAGTTAGCTGAAATTTATCCTGATTTTAACAATTCATTACTATGGGATAGACCTGCAGCTTGGAAACTTGTAGAGGCTGTTGTCAAAGAACCTGGGCTGGTATGGAAAAATAAAATGCCACATTCAGTATCACAAGTAGATGGATTATTTTTTGTAGGTGATTCTACTATTAGTTATGGTATTGGAACTGACTCTGCAGCTCATAGTGCAGTTCTGGCACATCCTCTTATACAAAAATATCTTTCTTCATTGTGAGTGTTTTTTTGCATAATTTGCAAATTCATCTAAAACAATTTTCATACTACTTTCGATTTTATTTTTAGCAAACATTGCTAAAATCTTTAATCCTCCTGATAGTACAAAATCCACTTCAATTGTAACTTTTGTCTTATCTCCAACTTTTTCATATCTCTCATCAAAAATTGTACCTTTTGCTTGTCCATCTAGCATCTTAACAATATGCCTGTCTGGTTTTTCTACTATGTGTTCTGTAGTAACATTAACTGTTTTTCCAAGAAATTTCAAAGTTTCAAAAACCTTAGTTACATTTCCTTCGCTTTCAATTATTTTTAAATCTAGAAAATATTCTGGAAGTATTTCTGTAAATTTTTCATAATTTGTACTGATTGCAAAAAATTCGTCTCGATCAATATCTACTATTTTTGTAAAGGAAAACTTTGACATACATTTTTTGAAAATTTATTGAATTAAAGTCTAAGGATGATGTTGGCACTAGTTGGGCAATTAGCACTTGTTTATATATTGTAATTGAAAAAAATTGTTTAATGAAAGTTCTACTCGCAGGAATTGCAAGTGTTTTACTATTGACCTCAATGGTTGCCAGTGTAGATGCAAACAATGTTCCTGATTGGGTAAAAAATAACGCAGGATGGTGGGCTGAAGGCCAAATTGATGATACAGCATTTGTTTCTGGTGTCCAGTACATGATTGAACAGGGCATAATCAGTGTTCCATCAACTACTAGAAGTTCTGGAGATACTGATACTATTCCTAGTTGGGTAAAAAATAATGCAGGATGGTGGGCAGATGGCACACTAACTGAAAACGACTTTGTTAACGCCTTACAATATTTAATTAAAATGGGAATCATGAAAGTTAGTGCAGGCGCTGTTAGTGATGATGGTGCCTCAAAATCACAATATCAAGAAACTCCTAAAGAAACTACTAAATCACAATCATCTGGTAATGCCGAACTTGATGAAATGTTAGTACAATGTCAAGGTGGAGAAAATAAAAGAGAAATCCGTGAATGTGAAAAAACAATCAAAGATGAATACAAATTAAAAACATACATGAATGAAGGTCAAAAATACCAACTTGGCAACGTAGCATATTATTATGTTTCAAACTGGCAAGAGGATACTAGAAAGGGAGTTAAACAATACAATAACATTGCATACACTGCAACTGGACAAGCTCTCTTAAACCTACAAGTGTTGGTTCAAAACACTGGTACATCAAATGAAACATTGATGTGTACAAGTCCTTCAATTTGTAATTATTCTGTATGGGATGGTGGACACAAATGGGTAAACTCTGGCTCTGATTTCACATCTGGTAACATTGTACTAAAACCAGGTCAAGCCAAATTTGCAAATATTTTATGGGGACCTGCAATAGGTTATGGAAGTTATGAAAACTTTGAGTATGATTCTAACAAAGATTACTACTTGAGAATATCTGAACCATTTGGAAGTATGGATCTTCCTTTGGATCTAGTAGTTGTTCCATAACATCTCATCTTTTTCTTATAATGAAAAATGTCAGATATAATTTGGGGCACAGTGACAAAAATTTTATCAAATAATTCATTTGAGATGAATGTTTCACATCAAAAAGATACAAACAAAGATATCTATCAAGATGTTGAAGAAATCAATTTCGTTGAAATCGATATTCCAAGTATTCCTATTGATGAAAAATCTAGAAGCGTTCCACAAATTGAGGAAAATTTAAAGGATAAATTTGTAAAATGTGAAATTTCAGGCAGGAATTCTGAAAATAGGCTAGTATGTGTGGTATCTCACTCTGGTGCTGGAGGATACTAATGTGGAGTCCTCAACTCATTTCCAAATCTATTCAATATGATGATCTGACTACTGGAAAAATACCTGCTTTGATAATTCCTGAAATTATATCAAAAGAGAACTGTGCTGTAATTTCTAAAAAAATTTTAAACACCTCTATGAATAATGGAACTTCAAAATTTGGCACTTCTTTAAGCTCCCACATATATGAAAAGCCAAAATATTTTTTTAATGCACAAACGTCAAATGAATTTTTTAAAAAATTATTTCTAGATTATATGTCTCCTTTAGTTATAATGCGTCAAAAAATCTCAAAATTATTTAAAAAACAAATATCTACTGCAATTGAAAATGGCATGAGTTATTCTGATGCTGTAATACGAATTCATAGTTCTAATGATTCTGTGCATTTACATCGTGACAATTCTAATTTTGAAATGAATGAATATAATGTGAGTCATCTTGAAAATCAACTATCTGCAATCCTTTATCTTCAATCACCCATAAATGGAGGTGAATTAACAATATTCCAAAAAATGTGGAATAAAAAAGATGAATATATGCGTGAACCTGAATTTGGATATTCTTCTGAATTAGTTAAAAATATTTTTAAAACAAAAATTTTACCTATTGAAGGAAATATGATTATTTTTAATCCAAAATTCTATCATCAGATAGAATCTGTAGTTGGAACAAAGTCTCGCATAACGCTTGGATTTTTCTTTGGTGAAATATCAAAAAATTATCTTTATTCTTGGGCTTGATTATTTAACAAATATTTCTAAAGTATCCAGTAATTTATCTTGATTATTTGAAATCTCATCCGATATGATGTCAGATTCAATTTCTATTCCTTCTGATTTTCCTTTGAATTTTAGATAATCCTCAACATAAACTCCTGACGGTCCTGAAAATCTTACTAGTATTTTATTTTCAGTTACTCCCATTACTGAAAATGGGACTCTGATAGTTTTTTCTTCTTTGTTTGAATTTACATTCATTGGGTAATCTTTTTCATGAAAGACTGCTTTTCCTTGAAAGGTATTCTCATCTTGAGTGAGATACAATATTTTTAATTTGAATGGTAATTTTAAATGCATGAAAATTACATAAAAAATAGGATATTTAATAAACATAGAAAAATTATTTGTTAGCACTAGTATTTGTGCCTAAAATTAGGCACTACATTAAATGAAATCCATCTGTTAAATTCTCAAAATATCATAGAGTATATGCAGAAAATTATCATTATAGGACTATTTTATTTGTTAATGATTCCTGCATCTGCGTTTGGACATAAACTGATTCCTACAGATGGAACTAACATTGATTATGAATCTGCATTGGAAATACCTGATCCTGTAATTTCTTGGGCTATGTATGAAGAGTTAGAAAATAAAGCATTGTTTTACAAATTTGATGCAAAAAAAGATGATAGACTTTACAGCAGTATTGTTATTCCGAAATTAGAACATTTGGAAAATTTTACACCTTCACTTGTACTGATAGGACCTTCAACATTCCTTGATTTGGTGGATGAGCTTAAAGTAATGGATACTGACAAAAATTTTGATTATTCTACGCCTGATGGATATGATGCTTATGTTTTTGATTATAATGGTTCAATCCCCTCAAAAGAGTTCTATGAGCCATTTGGGCAAATCACATATTGGGAACGTCAAGAAATTGATCTTCAACTAGAAGCTCCTGGCACTTACTATATGGCAGTTTTTGATAAGGAAGGGTCCTCTGGGAAATTAGCGCTTGCTATTGGATATGTAGAAGATTTTTCTGGAAATGATTTTGTCACTGTATTGCCTAATGCATGGCTTGAATCAAGATACTTTTCTGAAGATTTTAATCCACTTGTAATATTTGTTGGAATTATTTCTGGAATTTTCTTTCTAATAGGGTTCTCAATATACAGAAAAATTAAACGAAAATAAATATTATCTAGGAATTATTCATAAAACTAGTGGAAAACAAATTCCAAAAAATGTTGGAACAAGCATCCGATCTTGCAGAAGATGAGGAATATGAAGAAGCTTTACTTCTATATGATAAAATTTTAAATTCTGATCCAAAAAACATACCTGCATTACTGGACAAAGCTGCCACCTTACAAAGAATGGGAAAAAATTCGCAATCATTTCAAATTTACAATGTTGTTTTAAATGAAGATTCAAAAAATCTAGATGCATTAATTGGAAAAGGCACCTTGTTACATGCAAAATCAAAATTTCTTGATGCTGTTGAGTGCTATGATTTGGCTCTAAAAATAAAACCTCGTTTTGCAATGGCACTTGCATGTAAGGGAATGTCACTTGGTGAAATCGGCGAACTCGCATCTGCTTTATCTTGTTTCAAAAAGGCACTTACAATAGACAAGGACTATGATTTAGCAAATTTAGGCAAACAAAAGGCTCTGGAACTATTAAAATCACAAAAATCTAAAAAATAGAAACATCGCCTGGGGCTGGACCTCTCTTCTTTTCATGGTATTCAAAATAATCCTTATGTGCTGTATCTTGGTGTTTTCGTAGATTTTCATAGTCATCAAATGTATCATGACACAAAAAGCATTTTGGCTTATCTTCGTCGACTAAAGGCAATACCATATTGAAAATTAAATTTACATTGTTTTATATTTTCACTTTTAGTAACTCATCTATGTTAGAAGAACTAGTTGGAAGTTCAACTGCAATTGAACATGCCATAAATGGTGAAGAATTAACCTTTGATGACGGTATAGAGATACTAAATGATGATAACCTTCATGTCATTGGTGCAGCAGCTGACATTGTAAGGAAAAAACTTGTAGGTGATACTGTATCCTTTGCAGCATCTTATTACATGAATTACACTAATCTTTGTGCTGCCAGTTGTCAAATGTGTGCATTTTATCGTAAAGGAGGAGAAGATGATGCATATACACTTACTCCTGATCAAATAGAAAAACGAGTTGCAGCTGCAAAAGATTTAGGTGCAACTGAAGTACACATTGTAGGAGGATTTCATCCTGATTTACAACTTGATTATTATGAGCAGATGATGTCTACAATAAAACAAAAACATCCTGACATGACTATCAAGGCATTTACTGCAGCAGAAATTTTCTTTCTCTCAAAACTAACAAAAAATTCTGTTACTGAAATTTTATCTCGATTAAAAGATGCGGGTCTTGATACAATGCCTGGAGGAGGGGCTGAATTATTTCATCCTGGTATTAGAACAAAAATCATTCGAGGTAAATGTTCTGGACAACAATGGCTTGATACAATCGAGATAGCACATAATCTTGGAATTAAAAGCAATGTTACTATGCTTTATGGTCATATAGAAAAACCAGAACATATAGTTGATCATCTCATTAAGATTAGAGAATTACAAAAAAAGACTAATGGATTCATTACTTTAATTCCATTGAAATTTAGTTTAGATAATACTGAGCTTGAAAAAGAGCACAAAGTCACACATGAATCATCATCAATTTATGATTTGAAAATTATTGCATTATCGAGATTAATGCTTGCACAAACTCTCAAAAATATTTCTGTTTACTGGGTTGCATACGGAACAAAACTTGCTCAAGTTGCATTATCTCACGGAGGAAATGACTTGGTAGGAACTGCATTTTCTGAAGAAATTTATCGCGCAGCAGGCAAGCCTACTAATTCCTCAGTATTAGAACTGGCAAATCTGGCAAAAGAGATTGGCAGAAAACCTATTCAGCGAAATACTTACTTTGAAACTCTTCAGACATTTACTTAGTTGCAGGTTTCTTCTCAGTTTTCTTTGCACCGCCTTTTCTTTTTCTGCGTGCTCCAAAACTAATCAAGATTAGTAAAAATCCAACTCCGACTAAAATTCCTGCAAGTGTTTTAAAATCCTCATTTTCTCTTTCATTAATCAGAAATTCGTATTTTTCTTCTTCTGTCATTCCTTCTCTACCGATTGGCGTCATGTCTGTTAATACTCCTGAAAGTATCATTCCAACTACAATCATCAAAATTCCCCCTGCTAAAATTTTCTTATCCACTAACATTACATAATTTATGAAATCTAGATTTAATTAACAATTCGACAGATCTATCATATGGCCCAACTTCCAAACTTCACAAGTAAGGCATTTTTGGCTCCTATGGCTGGAGTCAGTGATCCTGCATTACGAATAATGTGTAAAAAAATGGGTGCAGGTCTTGTTGTAACTGAATTAACTAGTGTTAATGCAATAGTTGCAAAACATGATCAATTAGAATCTCAATCAAAAAATATTACTGAATTTATTGAATTTTCTGAAAAAGAACGCCCATTATCTGTTCAATTGTTTGGTTCTGACATTGTCGCATTAGAAAAAGCTGCAAAAATTGTAGAACCACATTTTGATATGATTGATTACAACATGGGGTGCCCTGCACCACACATTACAAAACAAATGGCCGGTGGGGCATTATTACAAAATGCTGATCTTACAAGAGAAATATTTCGCACTTTAGTTAATACTGTCAAAAAACCTGTATCTCTAAAAATGAGAATGGGAGTAACTGAGGAAAACAAATATCTCTTTTTAGAAATTTCAAAAATTGCAGAACAAGAAGGAATTCAAATGATGACTTTGCATCCACGAACTGTTTCTCAAGGATATTCTGGTCATTCTGATTGGGATATGATTAAAAAATTAAAACAAAATGTTTCAGTTCCTGTAGTTGGAAATGGTGATATTACATCTCCTGAAATTGCAAAAAAGGTTCTTGATTACACTGGATGTGACTATCTGATGATTGGTAGAGGTGCAATGGGAAATCCATTCATTTTTGAACAAATTAATGATTATCTTGAATTTGGAAAATACAAAGAATATACGCTTACAGACAGACTAGAAGCCTTCGTTACATATCTTGAATTGACAGAAAAATACAATATTAGATTTGCAAATATCAAACAACAAGCCATTAGATTCACAAAAGGTACTGTAGGCGGTGCACAACTTCGAAATAGACTCAGCGCTGCAACAAATACTGATAATCTAAAAGAACTACTTTTACAAAAAGTGACTGCCTAACTACTTGTACAAGTCAAATTCAGGACTTCTTTGTTGACTTTTTACTTCTGACATTACAGCTTTTACAACCTCATTGTGGTTGTATGTTAAGTGTCTAAGGAACTTTGCTGAAACATCTGCTCTAGTTTCATCATCTGCAAAAAGCATCTCTTCAGATGACAATTCAGTCATCATCTCTTTACATTCCACACAAGGATCAAAGTCCAAGAAAAGCTTCATGGGTAGTTTTCTCATCTGGATAATATAAGACTAGATCCTGACTTGATAGGCTAGAATTAGAATTCTTCGTCATCAATGAAAAGTCCAGAGTAATCATATACTGAATCATTATTTTGGTTTGTTTTCATGTATAGACTAAGTGAATTTTGAATATAAGCAGTATGAACAATTTATCTTTGATTCTTTTTTTCAAAAAATACTTGTTAAAAATACAAAACCCTACATGGTTTTTCATTGGAGTTATTCTGTTAATTTTAGGCTCATTCATAGTTGTTTTCGATTATCCTCAAATACAATATTTTGATAATATGGGCACCGAACTTTATGCCACCTTAGAATCTGAACAAAAAGAAATTCACAATAGATTAAAAATTGAATTTGCAATTGGTGGTGCTATAATTTTAGGAGGAATTACATTTTGTATATTTGCAATTTCAAATATTCGGTTTTCTAAAAATTAATCATAATGGTTTTGAAATCTTCAACTCAAAATCAGGAACAAGTCCT
>CABXGK010000005.1 GCA_902511735.1 uncultured marine group I thaumarchaeote | reverse complement strand
TTCATAAAACTGCTTATTCTTCTGCTGCATCTACATGGATTGTATCAATGCAACGTATGAGAGGTGTAGAGATTGGAAATAATTGTCATATAGCACCATACGTTTTGTTTGATCTAATATATCCAAAAATGATATCAATCGGAAATAATGTAACAATTAGTTCCAATGTCATGATCTTTGCACATGTTAATCCAACCACTAATCCATCCTTGAAAAAAAATGGTTATCCACGAAAAGTAGATCCTGTAAAAATAGATGATGGGGTAATTATTAGTCCAGGATCTATAATCACTGCTGGAACAAGTATTGGTAAGAATTGTATAATTGGTGCTGGAAGTGTAGTCAGCACAAACATTCCAGATAATTCTGTTGTCTTAGGTAATCCCGCTCGTGTAATAAAAAAAATCGATTTATAAAATGAATCTCTTAGGAATAGATTTTGAAGATTGGTATCATCCAGAATTAGTTCAAAAATATGTAAAAGATCTCAATCATACACAAACAATGTTCAAAGGCTTAGATAAAATACTAAACATGCTTCGTAAAAATGAAACATTAGCAACATTTTTTGTAGTTGGTGAATTGATTGAAAAAAATCCAGAAATTTTAGATAAAATAATAGAAAATGAACATGAAATTGCATTTCATACAATGAATCATAAAAAAATAGATTCTTTAAATTTTAAAGATAACTTTGCTAATGAAATTTCACAATTTTCAAAATTAACTAATAAGAGATCAAAAGGTTTTCGTGCACCTACATTTTCATTGAATAAAAATAGTTCATGGATTATTGATTTTCTAGCTGAATATAATTATAGTTTTGATAGCAGTGTTGTGCCTGTAAAAACTGAACTTTATGGACTGCCAAATGCAGAAATTAAGCCTTACAGAATATCAAGTAACTCTCTAGAAAAAGATGATCCTAATGGAAAATTAATAGAATTTCCTTTATTAGTTACAAAATTCCTAGGTAAAAAAATGCCTGCAGGTGGAGGATTTTATCTAAGAACATTACCAAAAAAAATTATTAAAAATGCTATAATGAATTATCAAAAGCAAAATATTCCTGCAACATTTTATATTCATTCATGGGAATTAACGCCAGAACATATACCAAAAATAAAACTTCCAATAAAAGAACAATTTATTACATTTCATAATATTAATACTGCATTTAATAAAATGGAAGAAATTCTAAACAAATTTGAATTTACATCTTTTACAAAATTTTTATCAAAAAATTCTATAAAGTATTAGTTTCAAAAAATTCTAGTGTTTTCTTTATTCCTTCATTAAGTGTAACTTTTGGTTTCCAGCCTAATTTTTTTAATTTTGAGTTATTCACTACAAAATTTCCTACATCAACTTTTTTAGTGTAATTTGGAGTTGGCGGATAATTTATTTCACATTGTGTTTGTTCTTGCAATATTTTTGCAAATTTCTTAAACCATGTTTTTCTTCCTGAGGAGATCCAATATAGTTCACCAGATTTTCCCTTCCTGATAATTGTGTTTATTCCAGTAATAACATCTTCAACATAAATTAGATCTCTAAAGAAATTTCCTTTATTGAAAATACTAATTTTTCTTTTTTGGAATGAATTATGAATTAAAAAATTTACTGCGTTTTTATTTGGTATAATTTGTTCTCTGGGACCATATGAATTTGTTATTCGAAAAATATTGGTATTTACTCCATAAAGATCATGATAAATTTTACAAAGATGTTCACTTGCTAATCTGTTAGTTCCATAAATCGTGGTTGGATTACACGGTGTTTTTTCATCAACTGGAAGTTTTGTTGGTTTTCCAATTACAATGAAAGTACTTCCAAGAATGAATCTACATGGAATTTCAAGTTGTTTGATTTTTTCTAGCATGAATAATGTAGTTTTTGTATTTGAATCAACATCTTGGAGTGGTTTCTCAAATGATTTCGAATGCGAGGTATTACCCGCTAAATGTATTATCATATTTGGTTTAAAACTTTCAATTATTTTCCCAACTTTTTGGAAATTTGTTATATCAATTTTTTTTATGGTGATATTTTTATTCAGTTTTTGAATATTAGATTTCTTAGAGAAAGTTTTTGTTAAAATCAATATATTGTGATTTTTTTTTGATAATGATTCTACTAGATGACTGCCAATAAAACCAAGACCTCCAGTTATTAGTAATCTCAACAAATTGATTCAAAATTCAGTAAGTTAAAAGTTAACTTACTCATTACTACGAAAATATATTTCAGACCAAATCTTAGTTTAACATAATGACTGGTTTTTTCAAAAATTTACAAATTTTTCTTGATTCAAGAAAAATATTCAAAAATTGGTACTCCTACCCAAAAGTTTACTATAATCTTGTAAAAGATGAATTTATTATTTTTAAAACAAAAAATGATTTAAAAATAAAAATTCGTACTAAATCAACTGATTTAATGGCATTAACCAATGTCTGGATGATGAAAGAATATGAAATTGAAAAATTTAGTATTAGTCAAGACGATATAATTATTGATATTGGTGCACATATTGGATTATTTTCATTATTAGTTTCAAAATTATGTTCAGATGGAAAAATTTTTTCATTTGAACCAATTCAAAATAATTTTAATTTATTAATAGATAATTTAAAATCTAATAAATTACAAAATGTTTTTCCATTTAATTTAGCGGTATCAGAAAATTCATCTGAAATGAAATTATTTTTAAATAATGATGATTCAGCACACAGTGTTTTTGGAAAAAATAATAATTTTGTTACAGTCAAATCTATTCCACTAAAAAGAATTTTTGACGAAAATAATATCAATTCATGTAAAATATTAAAATTAGATTGTGAAGGTGCAGAATATGAAATTATTAATTCACTACCAGACAAATATTTTGATAGAATTCAAAATATAATAATAGAATATCATTTAGCAGATTCAAAACCAGAACTTGGAGAAAATCTTATATTAAAAATTAAAAATGCCGGTTATGATATAACAACAAGACAACATCATAATGATATGGGGTTTTTAATAGCTAAGAAAAAATAATTTTAGAATTATAAATATAATTGATTTATCGTTTGATTAAAACTGAGTGAATGATAAATACTTTGGATTTAGACTTTGAATATTATGAAAATTGCACTAGTATGTCCAGCATCATTGCCTGCAACTCAATTTGGAGGAATTATGTTTTTATGTGTGAATATTTCAAAAAAACTTTCAAACATTGGTCACATATTAACGATTTATACTACAAATCTAGATTTTGCAAATAACAGTAATACATTCAATAAGAAATTACCAAAAAAAGAAAAAATTGAAAATTTTACAATTAAAAGAACTAATGTTTGGTTTTCAGTATTTCTTTTTTTGTAAATCCAGGAATGTATAAACAAATGATGGAAGATGACTTTGATGTTATTCATGCAGTTGGAATTAGAAGTTTTCAGGCATTCATAGCCACCATTGTTTCAAAGAAAAAAAATGTTCCATTGGTAATTTCGGACCAGGGTGGACTTACAACTCATCCAGATCTCAAAAAATCTTCTTTTAAAAAGAAAATTTTGATAAAAATACAACAACCATTGATTAAATTCATAGTAAATCAAGCAACTAAAATCATAGTACCTAATGAATATGAAAAGAAAATATTTTTAAAATTTTCTGATGAAAAAAAAATTTCTATTGTAAAAAATGGAATTGATCTTAATGAAATAAAAAATTTTAAACCTGATTTTGCTAAAAGATTTGGAATTAATAATGAATTTATTTTATTTTTAGGAAGATTTCATGAAGTAAAAGGTATTGACACACTCTTAAAAGCAGTAGATCTAATTAAACAGAATCCATTTTTAGAAAAAATAAAGATTGTAATCATGGGTGTTGACTTCGGCTATGAAAAAAAAATGGAAGAAATAATTACAAAATTTGATATTTCTGAAAAATTAATAATTATTAAAAAACCTAAAAGAGAAGATGTAATCTCAGCATATAATGAATGTAAATTTTTAGTATTACCATCTAAATGGGAGTTATCTCCACTTACACCTTTAGAAGGTTTTGCATGTAAAAAAACTGTCATTAGTACTACTGCACACGGAATTCCATTTACAATTTCTCATAATGAAAATTGTTTACTTGTTCCACCTTCAAACCCGCAAGATCTTGCCAATGCAATTTTGGAATTAATACAAAATCCATCAAAATGTAAAAAATTAGCTGAATCAGGATTCGAAATGGTTTCTAACGAGGCTAATTTAGATAGTATGTCGAATCAAGTTTTTTCGGTTTATGAAAAAGCTATAAAGTTAAACAACGGAGATTTAGGCTAGAATTTATATGAAAAATATAAAAGATTCATTTGCAAATCCTAACATAAAAGTTCCATTTTTTACTCCATCATTATCAACTTCAGATAAAAAAGCAGTTTTAGATGCATTAAATGGAAAATTACTTACAAATGGTCCAAAATTAATTAAATTTGAAAACCAATTTAGAAAATTTGTAAATTCAAAATATTCAGTAGGTGTATCAAATGCAACTGCAGCATTACATTTATCATTAAAAGTTCTAGGCATAGGCAAAAATGACGAAGTGATAGTACCAAATATGACATTTGTTGCAACTGCAAATGCTGTTTTATTGGCAGGTGCAAAACCAGTTTTAGCTGATGTTGAAGAAGATACAATGAATATTTCTCCTGAATCAATTTTATCCAACATATCCAATAAAACTAAAGCTATAATGCCAGTTCATTTTGCAGGACGTTCATGTGATATGACAAAAATAATGAAAATAGCAAAATCTTACAAATTATTTGTTGTAGAAGATTGTGCACATGCAATTGGGACAAAATTCAAAAAGAAACATGTAGGTACATTTGGTGATTGTGGATGTTTTTCATTTTATCCAACTAAAAATATTACAACATTAGAAGGAGGAATGGTTATTTCAAATAATAAAAAAATAGCCGAAAATACACGAATTGCTAGAAATCATGGAATAACACATTCATTAACAGAAAGATATTCCAAAGGCTTTCCATGGGATTATGAAATTGATGATGCAGGATATAATTATAGATTAGATGAGATTCGTGCTACATTAGGACTAAGTCAATTAAAAAAAATTCAAATAATGAATAAGAAAAGAAGAGATGCTTTCAAATATTATAATAAATTTTTAAAAAATATCACAGGTGTATCCATCCCAAATGAAAAAAATCTAAATGATCATGCATGTCATTTGTATGTTTTACGAATATTAAAAAATAAATTCCCTATATCACGTAATCAATTATTCAAAAAGTTGTTGTCAGCAGGGATTAGAACAACTGTTCACTACAAACCATTGAATAAATTTTTGATTTACAGAAAACTAGGAATAACAAGAGATAAACTTGAAAATTCTAATAAATTATATGATGAAATTATATCACTTCCATTATATCCAGATATTAAGAAACAAGAACAAGATGTCGTTATAAAAACAATAATTTCAATTCAAAAAAATTTGTGATAAATTAGTTGTGTGAAATGTTAGAAATAGAAAAAAAATCAATTAATAAAAAACAAGAGATTCTAATCATCAGTCTTGTAGGTATAGCAGGATTATTAGTAAGATTATATTTTTTTCCAACTGACATTCCTGTTTCAACTGATGCAATTGATTATTTTTCATATTCAATAGCGTTAGCACAAGGAGATGTTTTTTCCGGATGGATATGTAATTAACAAATTTGGATGGCCAATTTTTCTTTCACCATTCTTTGCAATAATCAACAATCCAGAAATGATTGATTTAATGAATATTCAAAGAATGGTTAGTGTATTAATTTCTGTTTTAACATTGATCCCATTATATTATCTAATAAAATATTTTTTTAAAAAAGAAATTGGAATAGTTGCAGCATCATTATTTATTTTTAATCCAAAAATTATAGAAAATTCTTTATTAGGTATTTCAGATCCACTTTTTGTATTTTTTATTACTTTATCGATAATGTTTGTTTTTGTTAAAGATTCAAAATATTATTTTATTTCATACATTATAGCAGGTTTTGGATTCATTGTAAGACAAGAAGGTATCTTGATTTTGATACCATTAATTGTAAGTTTCATTATTAAAAAAGATTTCAAAATAAAAAAAATTGCAAAGTTAGCAATTGGTTTAATTATATTTTGTGTTATAGCATTTTCTGCAGATTTTGCATTGACAAGTGATATGAATATGAGTATTTTTGATACCGTAGTATATGCTGCGCAAATTTCAGAACAAGAAATGATAATTAACACAGAAAATCAACTTGAAAAAACTGCAAGCATGTCAGAAAATATGGGAGAATTTATTAAAAATGGAATTTTTAATTATTCAAAATATTTGGTATGGGTTTTAATGCCAAATTTGATTTTATTTTCAATATTTTCATTTATTGTATTCAAAAAAAGAATTTCTTCAAATAAAATCATAATTTTAATATTTTTTATAATTTTATCTTTGACTAGTTTATACGCATATGGAAAAGGAATTCAAGAAGTTCGATATTTGTTCATATTAATTCCAATAATAACATTATTTTCTGGATATGGAATAAATCAGATTTATTCAAAAATTGGAAAGAATGTTTTAATGTTAATAATTCCGATAGTGATTTCATCTGCATTTTTTCTAGTAATTTTAGAAAATGATGAGGGATTCAACTCTTATAATTCTGCAAACCAAATGGAGTCTTTTGAGGATGCAAAAAAAGTAGTAAAATTTGCAAAAGGCATCAATAATTATGACGGAGGTACGTTAGTAAAAGTTGCAATTATACAAGAAAAATGGCCTGAATTAGTTCCATATGGTGAAAATCGAAAAATTTCATTAGATATAAAAAAATTTGTAACTGAAGAACATGAAAACATTGAAGAATTTATTTCTAAAAATTATAAAAAAGGTTTAACACATTTAGTGATTTATCAAAAAAATAATAGTGATTATTTAAATTCAATTTATAATAATGAACAAAAATATCCATATTTAGAAAAAGTTTATGATTCCAAAAGAATAGCAGAAGAAAAAAGAGTTAAAATTTTCCATATTAACTATATCGAATTTGAAAAAAAATACAACTTAAATTATTAATAAATAAAAAAAAATATTTTTTAAATTATTTCTTCAATTAATTCAATTAATGATTCAACCATTTTATCATTATTCAGATTTGCTAATGTGTGTGTTCTACCCGCATTAGCAATTTTCTTCCATTCAGGATTGTCTTTATTGTGAAGGAATTCATTGAATTTTTCTTTGTAATTTTTTTCATTAATAAATATGGCATTTTTGTAATCCTCAAAACCTAAAATTTTTGCATCGTAATTTTTTTCTGAAACTTCCATAAATGTTAAACAGCCAGCAGCTGTAAGTTCCAAATATTTTATTACTGCATAATATGTTGATGCAGCAATAGCACTCTTATATCCAGATACGTATGATGGATAATCTTCATGTATGTAAGAATTCTGAGACATACCAGAATAATCCACGTGTGGAAATTGATTACACAAAGTTCTTAATTTATAAAATACCAACTTGACATTTTTGGATTTAATATTGCATTTGCAATACGAGATTTAATTTTTATATTTCCTATATTTCCGGTGTTAAGAATTTTGTTAGATATGCGGTCATCAAATGGTTTTATTGAATTATATAAATCAGATTCTAATCCTGCCATTATGAACTTAAATTTTATTTCTTTAGGAAAGAATTTATGGAAATAATCTTCTGTCAAGGGTCCAAAATAATATTTTATTTTATGTGATTCATGAATTTGTAATTTGTTATATTTTTTTATATGATGTGGATCTCCTGTTCTAGATATTACAGGGATATTTGTTTCTTCAATATTTAATAATTCAGTTGGAATATGTGGAAATCTATTATCAGGTAACAAGATAACATCAAAATTATTTTTTAAAATCTTTATATCAAATTTTTTTTCTGCAAGAAAAAATTCTACATCTAAACGTTGATTTCTATTTAATGCATGTTTGAAAAAATAATATAATGTATTATCTCTGAAAGTAGGAGATAAAAATTCCATCTCTTTTCTATAAATTACAGCAATTCTAATTTTGTCAACCAATTATTTATCATCTAAAAATTTGTTTATTAAAATTGTTTCATTTATTCAATTTTTATCTATTACTTATCAAAACAACATTGAATAATTTAAAAAAATATTCAAGTTTTATTCAATAGAAACCTATTTCAATGAAATAAAACTCTGAAAAAATAATTGAAAAGGATAATTCTTTGTGGTGGATCTGGGTACATTGGTACAAAATTAACAGAAATTCTACTTGAAAAAACTGATTATAATCTTACAATAATAGATAGACTAGATTTTAAATTAGATTCTAATTTTAAAAATGAATTTTATAACTCTAATAGAATTGAATTTTATCAGAAAGATATTCGAGATCTAGATTTTATGAGTAAACATATTCATGAAGGAGATTATGTTGTTAATCTTGCAGCATTAGTTGGTGAACCACTTTGTAAAATTAAACCAGAAGAAGCAGTTGAAGTAAATTTTGAAGCAGCAAAAAACCTTGCAGATCTTTGCAAAGAAAAAAAATATTAAAAAATTCATTCAATTATCAACTTGTTCTAATTATGGTCAAGCCAAAGAAATGGTTGATGAAGATGGTGATTTATTCCCTACATCATTATATGCTGAAACGAAGGTAAATCTTGAAAAATACTTGATCAAAAATATTTCTAATTCAACTGTATTACGTTGTGCAACAGCATATGGATTATCTGTAGGACGAATGAGATTTGATTTGCTAGTAAGTGATTTTATCAAAGAAGCATGGTTAGAAAAAACAAATCAATGTCTTTATGCCAGAAGTACACAGACCTATTGTTCATGTAAGTGATATCTCTAATGCAATACTGTTATGTATTGAACATGAAGGCATACTTTCTCGTGTGTATAATGTTGGCTCGTCTATTCAAAATTACACAAAACGAGAAATTGCTGAAAAAGTGAGTGATAGACTAAATGTACCATTGAATATTGTTGAAAAAGAAGATAAAAGAGACTACATTGTAAATTTTGATAGAATAAAAAATGAATTGAATTTTTCAACTAAGTTTTTGGCTGAAGATGGAATTGAAGAAATGGTAAAAATTCTTGAAGATGGTGATTTCGATCTGGAACAATCTAACGTTTAAAACATGAAATTCATTCCACAGTTTATTCCATATTGGGATGAATTAGAAAAAAAAGCTGTAACAAAAGTTTTAGAACGTGATTATTTGAATGAGCATAAAACAGTAAGAGAATTTGAAAAAAAATTTGCTGAATTTGTTGGTGCCAAATATTGTATTACTTGTACCAGCGGAACAACTGCACTTTATCTTGCGCTAAAATCCACATATGATAAAAATAATCCAAAAAAAATCAATATACCTGATTATGCAGGAATATTTGTTGGAAATGCTTGTATTCAAGCAGGCATCTCTCCTGTATTACATGATGTGTCAGAAAATGGCTCATTTGTATCTAATAAAAAACCACGATTTGTAGTTCATTCTAATGGAAGGTTAGGTTCCACTCAACTTTTAGAAGATTGTGCTCAAGCAATCTCCCACCATACAAAGAATTCAATTAGTTGTTATTCATTTGCAAGTACTAAACATATTACAACTAGTGGACAAGGAGGTGCAATATGTTGTGATGATCAAAAAATATTTGATGTTTTAAGTAGACTAAAAGATTTAGGTAGAAATGATAGACAGAATTTAAAACCAATGAGTGATCATTTTGCATTTTGGGGAATTAATTCAAAATTTACTGAAATTCAAGCTGCATTTGGATTAGCACAATTAAAGAAACTACCCAAGAGATTAACCCGTCTTAATAAAATGTATAAACTTGTAAAAGATGAATTAAAAAATACAAAAGAAGTGGATTTTTTTCAAGATTCTCCTCAATGGTATATCGACATACTTGTAAAAAATCCTGAGACTCTTATACAAAAACTTCGTAAACATGGAATACAGGCAAGAAGGTTTTACAGACCATTACATCAACAACCGTTATATAAAAATAAAAAAAATAATTTTAAAAACAGCAATTATCTTTATGAACATGGATTATGGTTACCCTCAACTACAAATCTATCTGATAAAGAATTGCTATACATAACAAATAAAATTAAGATTTTATTAAAAAATGAATAATTCATGGAAAGATTTTTGTACAGATTAGAATTTTCTGTTCATATTGATGAGGTATAATATTGGTTTCAGAATTTTGGAATGAAAAAAAATGTACTTGTGACTGGTGGAGCCAGTTTTATTGGAAGTCATTTAGTTGATAAATTAGTTTCTCTTGAAGCTTCAGTAACTATTGCTGATGATCTTAGTACAGGAAAAATGGATAATTTGAAACAATCACAAGATAAAATAAAATTCATCAAAACAGATCTCGAATATAATTCAAAAGCTGAAGCAAGGAATATTTTTAAAGATAATGAAGTGGTTTTCCATTTGGCTGCTGATCATGGAGGACGAGGATATATTACAACACATCCAGCTGACGTGTGTTCTAGTTTTGCTGTTGACCATCATGTTCTTGAAGCATGTTCAGATACAAATGTTGGGAAAGTTATTTTCTCTAGTAGTGCATGTGTTTATCCTACTGATCTACAAAAAGATGTTGGTTCAGATTATAAATTAAAAGAAAGTGATTCAGATACAAGTAATCTTGGAAGCTATCTCAGTGCAGATATTGAATATGGCTGGGCAAAATTAATGAGTGAAGTTCAAATGAATTCTTTTCAAAAACAGTTTGGATTAAAAGGATGTCCAGTTAGATTTGTTACTGCTTACGGTCCACGTGAAAATGAAACTCATGCGATTATTGCTTTAATTTACAAAGCAGTTGAAAAAATGGATCCGTATGAGATTTGGGGAAACGGTCAACAAGAAAGAGATTTTACGTATGTCGAAGATATTGTTGATGGAACAATACTTTGTGCTGAAAAAATTTCAGATATGACACCTGTAAATTTAGGAACTGGAAGACGTTACAAAATGGTTGATGTAGCTAAAATGATATTTAAGATTTTAAATTGGGAACCAAAAAATCTCAAATTCGATGAATCAAAACCAACGGGTGCAGTTTCTAGATCATTGGATAATGCTAGAGCTAAAAAATTACTTGGATGGGAACCAAAATATGACTTAGAACAAGGATTACAAAAAACAATTGAATGGTATCTAAAAACACATAAAATTGAAGGTTCTATAAACGAAAAGGCATTACTTGAAAACAATCCCAATTAAAAAATTTTAATGTGAACTTATTCTAAAAAATTTTTGTTAATTTTTCTATTGTAGCTTAATCTATCTCCAAGACGTTTTCTATCTTCTTTACTGTAATAAGATGATAGAGAATCATCTTGTGGAATAGGATTAATTTTATCAAGAATTGGAATTGTTTGTTGAAATAGAGTCCATGCATATTCTGTTGCTCTTTTGTATACATCTTCAACTTCATCAATATCCTCATAAATTGAATAATCTATTTGTGAAATTATTGGACCATCATCAATTCCTTGAGTTATTTTATGAATTGTAACACCATGTTTTTTTTCTTTGTTTTTTTAAAGCCCAATTGATTGGTAAAATACCTCTATATTTTGGAAGTGGTGCATGATGAAGATTCAAAATATTTTCACATTTTTCAATGAACCATTGTTTTACTATCTTATCATAAAAGCAAGAAAATACTAAATCTATTTTCCAATCAGATCTAGAAACATTCTCGATGTCAGCATAATTTCCTGAAGGAATATATGAAATTTTATTTTTTTTGCACCATTCAGTTAATGAATCCATCCATAATGGTTCAGGAATTACAGGTACGACAGTAACTAATTCAAAATCGGCATTATCCATAAACCAATCAGCAATTCGAATAGCAAGATTGCCTCTACCAAATAAAATTACTTTTTTCTTCATTTTTTATTTATCCCAATCAAAATTTCTACCAATTAATCTATAGAGTTTTTCATTATGAGGTTTATAAAATTCTATTAATAAATTTCTTGTATCCTTTTTCATCGGAGAATATTCACGTTTGTTCTTTCTTGTAGTATCATTAATTTTGAAATCTGAAAGATCCAAAAAATTAAAAATTTTATTTAATGAATTATTTGTGTTATTTGCAAGATCTTCTGATGAAACCATTAGAAGTTGATCTTTTGGAAAAAATTCATACCATATTTTTAATTGATCTGCATAAAATCCTCTTGCCAGAATATTTTCATAATGTACATTTACGAGATATGCATTGTCATTTAATTTTGATTTGTTTTTTTTAAGTTCATCCATTGCAATGTGTATTACTTCTTCAAAAGTTTTAGTGGTATCTCCTTCTTGAAATGCTATTATGTAATTTGAATATGCACGATCAATTGGATTACGTAAGTTTGAAATAATTTTTGCGTTTGGAAATGATTCTAAAATTCTTTTTGCCACTAATGGATTATAAATGTAGAATGGCGTTACATCATATGTTAAAAATTTACCATGTTTGTTTTTAATTTTATTTTTTGTAAATTTAGTAGGGAATAATGATTTATACCAACTTAACCCTAAATGAAAATTGTCATCAAAATATCCTATTTCATCATAAGCAGAACTTTCAATACAAGGATGTTGACTCATATAATGAAACAAGGATGTTGTTCCACTTCTAACTACACCAATGACAAAAAAATCGGGCAATACACGAAATCTACTAGTGATATAGAAAATATTACGTTTGTATAATCCATAAAAAATTTTTTGATAGATATTTCTGATATTTCCGTTAGATTGTGTATTATACTTCATTTCTTTTTATCACAATTTGAAAATGGGATTTTTTCATTATAATACAATACAATTCATATCAGTTTTAAGAATAATGTTACATTCTTGTTGAGATATGTCAAAGATAGATTTTTCATGAATATTCATTGAATAATTAATTATTACAGGTATTCTAAAAATTTTAAAAAATTTCATACAAACATAAAAAAAATATGAATATATTAAAAATTTACCATAGAATAATGTGTTAAATTTGAAAAATTTTCTAAGTTATAAATACAAAAAATTCAATTTTTTGATCAAAATAAATTAGTAGTAATTATTATTTCATAAAGATATAATTTAGAATCATATTGGAATAAATTGAATTAAAATGTCTGTCCAGGTTTCATACTCAAAACAATTTACTTTAGGTATAATTTTTCTAGTAATCATATTAATCGCTGTTGAAATTTTTTCTTATATTATTCTTAATGAGAAAGATTCTTGCATCGTGGGATTGTGGGAAAGTGGATTATATTTTAATTATTCAGAAAATTTTGTTAAATCACTATGTTCTGATTATAAATCAATCATTGATTTTGAAAAACCATACAAACACTTAGAGCCGAATCAAAAAACAGAGATTGTAAATATTAACAGTTTTGGTGTGAGAGGTGAAGAATTCAATATAGAAAAAGAATATGATGTATATAGAATTGTTATGTTAGGAGGTTCTACTATGTATGGTGTTTATGCAACATCAGATTCATCAACAATTCCAGGTTTTTTAGAAAAAAAAAATTGAAAGTGAAAATCCAAATTACAAAGTAGAGATAATTAATGCAGGAATTAATGGATCAAATTCATTTGATGAAATAAGTTTCTTAACAGACAGATTGTTAGAACTTGAACCAGATATGATATTTGTTTATGATGGTGGAAATGATTTACTAAATAAAATTAATGAAGAAGAAATTTTGGAAGAATCTTGGCCTACTGAATTTGAAAAATTTTCTAAAAATCTTAGAAATTATTATAAAACAACACATTTGATAGAATTTTCAGATAGAGTAATCCAAAAAAATATTTTTAATGATCAAAATAAAAAATTAGAGTATATTTCCAAGGATAAAATAGAAAGAAAAGTTGCAATATGGAGTGAGAGATGGAGTAATTTTTGTGAGAGAAAAGATATGAGTGAAAAAGACATCATTGTTGCAGTTCAACCATATTTAGGTACAGGGGAAAAGAAATTTTCTGACTGGGAAAAAATTGCAAAAAAAAGCAATATGAAAACGGATGTTGGAAAATATTTTCCATTACTAGTTGAACACTTGAAAAAAATTGAAAAAAAATGTACTAAAACATTGAATTTAACAAATTCGTTTGATAGTAATTCTGAAACAATTTTTTATGATTTAATTCATGTTGGAGATAAAGGAAATGAAATTATGGCAGATAAAATTTATGAAGGAATTTTACCCATATTAGAAAGTCGATTAAATAGATAAATTTATTATAAAAATTAATTACAAACAGAAATTATTATTTTATGTATTGTGTTTCACGTTTTTCATCATCACTAAATACTACCCCAACAGTTCTAAGTAGTCCAACATCATTATCCTTACATGAAGTGATTAATTGTTTAACATAAGTTTGAAACATTGACGGACTCTCATCATTTCTTTTTATAGCCGAAAAAAGATCATCATGATCTAACATAACATATTTTTCATCATAATTCAATTTTTCAATAATTTTTTTAATATTAATCACTCCTTTTGGACTTTCAATTTTTGGAATTATTGTAATAGTTTTAGGAATTATATCTAAAAACTCATCTAAATCAATCCCATTTTCAACATTTGAAATTGCAAAATATTTTATATTTTTGTAAGTATTTAAAATCGGTTTAAGATCTTTTAAAGAATATCTATTATTTGGAGGTTTGAGTCTACCAGTTGGTAAGTCAATAAAGATTTCTTGGTTCAAATGTTTTTTTAAATTATTTTCTAATTCATCCAAACTATTACACCATGCCAAATTTATTCTCAGCACTACATCATTTGGAAAACTTAAATCATAATTTGTGGCATTTTGAGAAATTATTAGCAATATGATTCAAAATTTTAAAAAAATATAATAAGCTTTTCACTGATTTCTTCTACAAATCAATGAATTCTATTTCTTTTGTTACCGAATCAAAAATAGCAATTGATGGATCACCAAAATACGGTCTTTCTTGACATCTCATTTTTGCAGGACTATGACTAGAACCTGGATTTATAATTATTGTATCACGTTTATCTCCATGAGAAATTTCTGAATGTTTTGTATGACTATGACCATAAATAACTACGTCAAACTTTTGTGATTGAATGAATTTTTCTTTCTTTCGAAGATCTTGACCATGTAAAACACAAAATTTTAGTCCATCAATTTCAAATTTTCCTTCATCTCCTAACAAATTTCCTTTTACAGAATTAAATGCCGATTTTAATCCTTTTTTCTCACCATCATTATTTCCGTAAATTCCAAAAAGATCAACACCCTCATCAGTTAATCTTTTAAATTCTGTAATTACTGGAGGTGAAATAATATCACCTGCATGAATAACAAATCTAATCTTTTTTTCAATAAAAATGTCTATTGCTCTATTGACATTTGTAATATCATCATGACTATCGGAAATAATACCTATTTTCATAAATATCATAATTGTTTAATAGCAATCAATATAAAATGATATCACAAAAAATATTCAATTATGGCAAAAACATCTCGTGACGCTTCACACTTTGAAACCACTGTAGGTTCCATTGGATTTCGTGCATGGTATTATTTTAGAATGGGCTGGGGGACTTATTTTGCGTTCATATTTGCTGCAATAAATACACTAACTGTAACATATTTTTTAGCGATTGAAAATTATCCTTCCTTGAAAGTAGTTTTTCCATCGTTTGAAATTTATATAATTATTATTGTTAGTATTGGAATTCCTCTTTTAGTTGGAATAGGATATACACATTACAAAAGAACAAAAGCAAGAAAGGCAGAAGTTGACATCCTTGCTGAAACTAATCCCTATATGATAAGACAATTAGTTAATACAGAATTAATGATAAGACTAAATCTAAGAATAATGGAAAGATTGATCAATATTTCGAAAAATGAAAAAATCTCTCAAAAAGAATTAGAAGAATTTGAAACATTTCATAAAGAATATTTAGAAATTGTTAGTAAAAGAAAATTTGAATATAGAATTGGCAACAATAAAAATGATGACTGGTCACGTCTAACAAAACTTCTAAAAGAAAACGATGACGTTTGAAATTGTTAGAAAATTCCTGGTAAACATTTACCAAAAAATAAGATATAATTTTTTACAAAGACATGTGTATGGAATTACAGCATCTTTCAGAGTACTGCCAGATTTTATGGTCATAGGATTTGGTAAAGCTGGAACTAGCACACTCTATCATTACTTAGGAGAACATCCATGTATTATAAAATCATCACATGATCATTTAGGATTTTTTGATGACAATTTTCATTTAGGTTTGAATTTTTATAAATCATTTTTTCCTACTCGTAAAACAAAAAATGAAATTTTGAAAAAATATGGTAAATTTTTAACTTATGATGTTACAGCTTGGTATATCACAAGTCCATTATGTGCTAAACAAATTCTTAAAACACTACCTAAAATTAAATTAATAATAATTTGTAGAAATCCTGCAGATGTAGCATATTCATATTTCAATGGTGACACTAGATTATCAAAAAAAATATCATTTGAAGAAGCAATTGAAAAAGAAATAAAAATACATGAAACTAAAATAAAAAAATCGAAAGAATTTCCACTAGAATTATTAGAAAACTCATTTTTAGCAAGGGGAATTTACTTCGAACAGTTAAAAATTTGGTCCGAATTATTCCAAAAAGATCAACTATTATTTATCAAAACAGAAGATTTAGAAAAAGACCCTATTAGAATATTCAATGACATATTTGAATTTCTTGATTTACCTAAATTTACGATAAAAAATTTTGAAAAACAAAATGTTGGAAAATATCCGCCTATGAAAAAAGAAACAAGAAAGATTTTAATTGATTTTTATAAATTGTATAATAAAAAATTTCAAAAATTAATTGATAATAAGTTTGGTTGGGACGAATTTAATTGAAATTGATATATCAAACAAGATTATTTTTTACTAAATAATTTTTTATTTTTTCAACACATTCAGATATTGAATTTTTGTCTGTGTCTAAAATGAGATTTGGATCATTAGGAACATCATACGGATCATTAAACCCAGAAAGAATTATTTTTGAATTTTCTGTTCTAGCAGCCTTATACAATCCTTTTACATCTCTTTTCTCACATATTTCTAAAGGACATTTAATGTAACTTAGAACATACCTGTCATCATCAATAATCTCTTTTGCCTTTGTTCTACTTTCTTCAAAAGAACTTACCACAGAAACACATACAGAAATGTTGTGTTTGATGAGCATTTTTTGTTATGTGTGCAATTCTTAGTGTTTGAGCCATTCTCGCTTTTTTTGACATATCTAAAGGTGCAAGCCAATCATACAATTTGTCACCATCCAATACTTCCATGTCTGGAAAAATTTTACTTAATTCTGTAGAAATTGTAGTTTTTCCTGAACACGATAAACCAGTCATCCAAATAACAAATGCCACAATTGGTTACGTAAGAAATCTGTAATATAACTCATAGATTTTGATTTAATTGAAATTTCTAAGAAAGGTTTTGTAAAATATGTTCAAGAGCAAAATTAGATATTTTATGCTCAAAATGAGTATCGTCAGTAATTAGTTCAAAATTTCCAGGACCATTATTCAAAAGAAATTGATTAACTAAATCAGGATATGAATCTTCTTCATAATTACCAGAAAAACAACACGGATCATATTCATTGATAATTTGTATATGTTTTTGGTTTTCTCCAAATGAACTCATAACATATAGTTCAAGATAATTTGCAATTAAGTAAAATTTGGGATTGAATTGTTCATAATCTCCTACATCAGCTTCAGTATTTCTTAATGAAAAAGGAAGTGAATCTGCAACAGAAAATGATTTTGTGATTCTATCATCAATTGCAGAATAAACAGTTGTTGTCCAGCCTCCACCAGAAATTCCAACCATATGATACTCATCAAAAGAGAAGTTATTCTCAATGTAATTTAATGTGATATTAACAGGGGAAAAGAAATAAGTCATGCTAGAAAAATCATCCGACTCTAAAAGTACAAGTTGATTATGCTTAAAGAATTTGACATGGCCTAGATTTTCTAATTGTACAGTTGGTTGATTATTTAATCCAATTAAAGGCATAGAAAATGCTGCAACAGAAAAACCAGAATTAACGAATTTATCAATCACATTCTTTCCATTAATAAAACCACCAGAGTGACCTTGATGATAGATTATTAATTTTCCATTACTTTGTTCAGGAAGAAATAGATATGAATAAGAATGAAAATCATTTTCCATAAAAATTGAAATTTTATCAATTTGTTTTAAATTCTTTATATTATCAAATCTAGAATCTTGAAAATTTTTTTCAACTAAATCTGGATAATTTGAAGGCAGTACTTTTGAATTCCATATAAAATTAATTAAATCAATTTTTCTTTCAGAAATTTCAGATTGGTTTATGAAGCTAATCTGATTTGAAAGCGAAGGAGTAAATTCTATATCTGATGATTGAATATTAGATTTATCATTAATTAATTGAGAAGAAATTGACTTCAATTCTTGTACAGAAGATGTCAAACCAACAAATATTCCAAATATCAAAACCGATGTCAAAGATACACCGAAAATAAGCATAGTTCTTTTACTCATAAAAATTGTTTTATCCCATCCTTTTAAAATATTCTAATTAATGTTCAATTAAACAATTAATCATTTACTGATAAATTATGAGAGATTTAATATTAGAAGTTAATTTTAAAAAAATGTATTGAAAATATTGATAGCATATGGAAGCTTGGGAAAATTATTTCATTTAAAAGAATTTTCTACTGAGTTACAGAAACAAAATGTACAGGTAAAATTGGTTAAAGATATCGATTTTAGCAGAGGTTTTCCTAGTAAGAATATTTCTGATTGGGTAAATGGCGACAAAAAATTTAAAAAATTGATAAAAGATTTCAAACCTGATGCTATTTTTACCGATCGTCAAACACATTTTGCTTTGCATTCAATAAAATCAGGAATTCCAACATTTATTTTACTTAGGGGGCATTATTGGCAAGAATATTTTTGGGGAATGAAAACACTAGGAAAAAATTTTAAAACTCGATGTATAATTTGGTTAAGAAATAGAATTTCAGAAAAAGTTTTTCGGGATGCAACAGGAATAATTCCTATTTGTGAATATTTAGAAAATGTTGTAAAAGAGCATTATCCAAAACAGAATACAGGAGTATTTTTAGAAGGAATAAATTCAGAACGGTGGTATCATGCAAAAAAAATGGAATTAAAACATCCTTGTGTTGGATTAGTACAAGATGCAAATTGGTGGGGAAAAACAAAAGAACTGTTGGTTTTGGAGGATGTTTTACAAAAGATGCCAAATGTTAATTTCTATTGGGCAGGAGATGGTCAATATAGAAAACAAATTACTGATAAATTAGAAAAATTTGATAATTTCAAATGGTTGGGGCGATTAGAATACCCTGAAAAAATTAGAGAGTTTTTGGAAACAGTTGATATTTACGCATTAATCACTGGGATGGATCTTGCGCCACTTACATTAAAAGAAGCACAGTTGATGGAAAAACCAGTAATTGCAACAGATGTTGGTGGTAATAAAGAGATGATGGTTGATGGAAAAACTGGTTACTTAGTGAAAGAAGGTAATTCAGAAGATATTATAAAAAAAATAACAAAATTATTAGAAGATAAAAATTTTGCCGATAAAATGGGAAAAGAAGGTGAAAAATTTATCAAACAAGAATTTAATTGGGAATTAGTAGCAAAAAAATTTTTGGAAACAATCAACCCGTATTTAAAAATAAAATAATCTATTTTGAATATTTTTTATAAATAGTTTTTTGAGTTTTTTACCTGTTTTGAATATTTTTTATTTATTGATTTAATAATATCAAATGTTTGATTTTGGATTAATTCTAAATTTGGAATGACACAATGACCGCCTATAAAACCAGGAAACATTTTTGGGCGATTACCTAATTTATCGTGAATTTCATCTGAGAATTGCCACATTTCATCATAATTCACATTATGTTGTATCGCAATTGTGTTAGTGAGTTGTGCATAATTAATTAACCATCCAAGATATGTTGTATCACAGAGAATTTTTGCAAGCTCTAAAGTTTCAGGTTTTGACATTTGTTGAGTCTTAATTCCAGATTTTTTCATAGTTTTTTCATATTGTGAAATAGCCCAATTTTTTTTCGGTGCATTTTTTGATATAGCAAAGAATTTTGTATATATTCGAAGATCTTTCAACATTCTTTTATGGACACCTCGCGTTGCACTAAAAATTACAGGTATATTCAATTTTTTTTGTATACGTTCGGTAGTTCCAGGACTGATTGTACTATGTATAACAATACATTCGGGATTAAATTTTTTTGTATAATGTAAGTACATTGGAAATAAAATTTTTTTTTACAGGTATTGAAATATGTAAAAAACGTGTTTGTATATTTTGGAATTTATTGAATTTTTTTTCATTCATTAATTTTTTATCTAGATCATAGCCAATAGCATTTTCTTTTTTAGATATTAATTTTAAAATTGGAAGACCTATTTCTCCCAATCCAGCAACAATGTCTTTCTTCATTATTTTATTCATTCAATAGACTAAATTAATCTAGTGTAGTATTACTATTCATTTCCTTTGTAATGAATAATCTATACCATATTTCAAATGCAAGGATTCCAAAAAATTTATTGACATACTTTACATCTAACTCCAAAGAATCAATGTGTTTCTTTATCCAATCATCATTTATCCAACCATCTTTTACTACTCTAGAATCAGTAAGAAATTCTTTGCACAAATTGTGTCCATTATTTTTCCATAAATTAATTGTATTAACATTAAATCCTAATTTTTGATTACCGACTAGGTGATCATGTCCATTATTTTTCAATATTGTTCTAAAAGGTAATTTCCCTAAATCATTAGTAGAATCATATTTTTTTGCATGTATTAAATGAGGACCAATAGAAAGTAAATCATCATTTAAAATTGGGGTTAGTAAATTCATTTTAAAATTTTTTATAATATTGGTATTTATTGGATTAAAATTATAGAGGAGTTTTCCATTATAATCTGCTAGAAATACCTGTTCAAGTCTAGATAATTCATTGTCAAAATATGGTAAAAGAATATCATGAATTGATTTCCAAGAAAAAATTAGAATTATAGTTAAAAATTTTTTCTTGATCAGGAACACGATCTCTTTCATGACATTCCATATATGCAATTACTTTGTCTAATGGTGTTGATTTTTCAGATGTTAATGAAAGAAATTTTTTGTATCTAAAAGTATAACCTGCAAAAGCTCATCTCCTCCATCACCAGAAATCAAAAATTTGGACAGAGACTGTGATTTTTTAACAACATAATACCAATGTAAATCCCAAAAAGGCATTTTAATCATACTAATAGCTTTAGGTAATTCAGAGAGATAATTTTCAAGATATACTACATGATGATTAGCTTCAAATGTTTCAGCAATTTTTGAGGCAGCATTTGTTTCATCAACACTGTCAGCAAATTTTATAGAAACAGCTTCTATATTCACATCAGGTTTTATTTTTCGAATTAATGATAAAACAAGTGTAGAATCTACTCCACCACTTAAAGCAATAGATATTTTTTCATCAGAAGAAATTTCTAATTTTTGTTCTATGTAATTTAATATTGATTTTTCTATCGAGTCTATATTTACAGATTGAATGGTTGGTTTGAAATCATTTGCAGTTTTAATTGGTAGATTTGGGTTTAAATTCGAATCATATCTTAATGTTAGAATATTTACTAATGATGACGGATTGATAACAGGATGATTATTTTCCACGACCTAACCCTCTAAAAATCAACTTTGAATCTTTAGCAACAACAGGATCTATTATTCCACGACTATCAATTAAGATAGGAGTTTTCATTTTGCAAAAATCAGATACAATAATTTTTGTAAATTCTTCATGTGCAGTTACTATTATTGCTGCATCCATCTTTTCAAGTAATTCATCAGAAAGAGATTCTTTAACATCAATATCAAATATTTTTACTGATGAGTAATATGGATCATAAATATGCACATTTGCACCTAATGATTTTAATTTTTTAATAATATTTTCAGCAGGAGTTAATTGAATATCTTTTACATCAGGTTTGTATGATATGCCAAGAATGAGGATTTCACTATTATCAAATGATTTTCCACATTCTTTGAATGCATCAGATGTTAGATCTATAACATGTGAAGGCATTTTTTCATTAATTTTTCTACCAGATTCAATAATACTAAGATTAGAACCAGTACGTCTTGCGGTATTAAGTAATTGATAAGAATTAATTGGAAGACAAGGCCCACCAACACCGGCTCCAGGATAATGAACTTGGAAATTATATTTCCTTTTGGCTGCTTCTAGAACTTTGTTTGTATCTATTCCTAATTTTTCAAACATTAAAGATAATTCACTAACAAATGCAATGTTGATATCACGGAAAACATTTGTTGTTAGTTTGACAGCATTTGCAGTTTTACAGTCAGGCATTTCAACAAGTTCAACTGAAAAAACAAAATCATAGATAATTTTTATAATTTTTGTAATTTGAGGATTTATCCCTCCAACTAATCGTGGAAGATTTGTAAAATCATGTAAAATTTCACCAGGATTAGCATTTTCGGGACATACACCAATAAAGAAATTTTTTTCTACTTGTAATTTTCCTGATTTTGAGATAAGGGATATCATTTCATCTTCTATAAATCCAGGTTCAATGGTACTCTCAACTATAACTAAAGAATTATCTAACAATATATCTGATAATTGAGAGCCCACATTTCTTAATGCAGAATAATCAGGAATATTATTTTCATCCATTGGGGTAGGCAATGATAAAAGTATTAAATCTGAATTTGTGACAGCATCTTCAATTTTTGTTGTTGCAGTAAATTTTTTATTTTTTATTACATCATTGAAGATTTCTTCATATCCAGGTTCATCTTTTAATGGAAATTTTCCAGAATTTACATTTTGAACTAAATTTTCATTTATATCAACACCAATTGTTTGCAATCCAGATTTTGCAAAAGATAATGCAGTAGGTAAACCAATTCTACCTATGCCAATTACACAAACTCGAAGAGTTTTTTTAGTTAATGATTCCTGAACGTCTTCAAAATTATTCATATTAATTTTTAAATTTGACATTATTATCACAGATGCCTGTATTTTGAACCTATTTTTACCTATTATAATTTTGTAATGATAGCTTTTATTCCAAAATGTTAAAAACTTAATGATAAGACTAAGAGTAGATTTTTGTGACTAAAGTAATAATTACAGCAGCAGGTAAAGGAACAAGATTATTGCCATTTACAAAAGAAATGCCAAAAGAAATGATGCCAATTTTTTCTCAAACTTTTACAAAAAATAGAGTAGTTTTACCATTGTTACAATACATCTACGAACAGCTATATTCCATGAATTTTAGGGATTATTGCTTTGTTGTGGGTAGAGAGAAAAGATCAATCGAGGATCATTTTACTCCACATGAAACATATTTGAAGGAATTAACTGGCGATTATAAAAAATTCATAACAAAATTTTACCAAAAATTAGAAAATTCGCATTTGGTGTGGATTAATCAAAATAAACCATTAGGATTTGGTGATGCAGTAAAACGTGCAGAAAGATATGTTGGTAAGGAAGATTTTATTGTTCATGCCGGAGATGTGACAATTCTTAGTCATGGAAAGCATCCTATAGTAAGATTAATTGAAACGGCCAAAAAAAATCCTGATGTTAAAGCAATTCTACTTTGCAAAAAAATTAAAGATTCAAAAAAATATGGCGTACCAACAATAAAAAAAATATCAAATAATTTATTCACAGTTGAAGAAATTATAGAAAAACCAGATAGGCCAAAATCTAATTTTGGAGTTTTACCATTATACTATTTTAGATCAGATATATTTTCTAGTTTAAAAAAAATAAAGAAAGGAAAAGGAAAAGAATTTCAATTAACAGATGCAATCCAAAATCTAATTAAAGAAAAAACAAAAAAAGTTCTAGCAATTACATTAAATAAAAATGAAGATGAAATTGATGTGGGTACAGTTGAATCATATAAAAATTCACAAGACATTACATTTAGAAAAGCATGAATAACAGAGTGATTATATGCAAATAGGAATTATAGGATTAGGATTTGTAGGTCTATCACTCACGAGTGTTTTATCTTCAAAGGGATTCAATGTTGTTGGAATAGATGTTGATAAAGAGAAATGTAGAAAAATATCTGACGGAATTTCACCATTCTTTGAACCAGATTTAGAAAAAACTTTGAAGAATGGATTAAAAAAGAAATTAAAAATTAAAAGTGATTTTTCATTAGTAAAAGATTGTGATTTGATTTTTGTTACTGTTGGAACTCCACAAAATAGTACTGGTGCCATTAATCTTTCAATTATAAAAAAAGCAATGATGTTACTAGGGGAAAATATTCGAGAGAGTAAAAAACAACACATCATATTAGTCAAAAGTACAGTTGTACCTGGAACAATGAAGGATATCATATTACCTATTTTAGAAAATAATTCAAAAAAGAAAGCAGGAAGAGATTTTGGATTGATTTCAAATCCAGAATTTTTACAAGAAAGTACAGCAATAAGAGATACAAAATTTCCTCATGTAGTAGTACTAGGTGGATATAGCACAAAGTTTATGAAAAAAGTAAAAAATTTCTTTACAAAATTACATCCAGATGCACCAATCATAATTACTAATCATCAAACGGCAGAGATGATAAAATATGCAAATAATTCATTCCTTGCAACAAAGATCAGTTTTATCAATCAATTATCAAATATTTGCCAAAAAATTCCTGGAGCAAATGTAGATGATATTGCAAAAACAATTGGATTAGATCCTAGAATAGGAGGATTGTTCCTTAATGCAGGACCAGGTTACGGAGGCTCATGTTTACCAAAAGATATGAAGGCATTGATAAAATTTGCAAAGATTACAGGAGTAAGACCAACATTATTGAATGCTGTAGAAGATGTTAATACAAAACAACTAGAAGAAGTAATTTCATTAGTAAAAAGAAAATTAGGAATTCTTGAATCAAAGAAGATTACGATTCTAGGAACATCGTTTAAACCAAACACAGACGATATACGAGATTCTATTGCAATAGAGTTAATTAAGAAATTTTTGAAAAGAAAAGTTAAGGTGACTGTTCATGATCCAAGAGCAATAGAGAACACAAAAAATGTGTTTAAAGACAAGATAAATTATGGAAAATCAATCGAAGATGCAATATCTGGAAGTCAATGTGTGATAATTATGACACAGTGGAAACAATATGAAAAATTGACTAAAAATAATTTTAAACAAATGAAGAAGAAAATGGTTATTGATTGTAGAAGAATATTAGTAGATAAAAAATTAGATGTTGATTATTATGCAATAGGTATAGGAAATGACAAAAATGAAATGCATCTTATGTGATAAATCATCAAAAAAAATTTTAAATTCATCTTTTCTAAAATTACCGGTGTATTTTTGTGGAGATTGTAATATCTACATGAATGGAGACAGTCTACAACAAAAAACTGAAAAAGTTTCAGATATGTACAAAAAGGATTTTTGGGATAAGAATAACGCAGAAGTTGAAATAAATTCTGATCATACAGATAATAATTCTGAAGGGAAAAAAAGAGATTTGATTTCACAGTATTCGTATACTAAAAAATTTATTGCTGGAAAAAATTTTTTTGAAATAGGTGTAGGCACAGGACAAGCAATTCTTTGGTTTGAAAATAATGGGTTTAATGTAAAAGGAATTGAGCCCGATGGAAGAAATGTTTCAATGATTAATGCAAAATTGAAAAGAGGAAAAGTAATTGAATCATCTATTGAAGAGTTTTCTATTGATGAAAAATTTGATGTTATTTGGATGTCTCATGTTTTAGAACATCTTTTACAACCTGATGATTTTTTTAGAAAAATCAAAAATATGTTGAAGAAAGATGGAGTTTTATTCATAGAAGTACCAAATTGTGAATTCAAACCAATGTTAAAAAGTTCGGTTGAGAAAAGCCCACACCTTTATCATTTTACAAAAAAATCCTTATCAATACTTGCAAGTAATACAGGATACAAAATTTTATCATGTGATATATTTAGACCAGCTAAAAAAACAGAAGGTATCAGACATAAAATTCTAAAAAATTCATTTCCATATTATCCTAGAATAAAAACAGATGAGAACAATGGCAAATATCTAAGAATTATTTTAAAAAATAGTTAAAGATTTACTATAGATATTAATAAAAAAATTATGAAATACATTGTTACAGGTGGAGCAGGTTTCATAGGAAGTAATATTGTAAAAAAATTAGCTGCTAGAGGAGATAAAGTTACTGTAATTGATAATTTGAACACGGGCAAGGAAGAAAATTTAGAATTAGTTCGAGATAAGATAACTTTTTTGAATGATACCATTTTGAATATGGATTTACTTGAAAAAGAGACTAAAGGAATAGATGGCATATTTCATCAAGCTGCACTTGCATCAGTACAAGATTCATTTTCTAAACCTGAAGAATATCATGATGTGAATGTTAATGGGACCGAAAATATTCTAAAATTAGCTAAAAAATATAATTTCAAAGTTGTTTATGCAAGTTCATCAAGTGTTTATGGAAATCCAGAAAAAATTCCAATCAGTGAATTAGATAGTAAAAACCCAATCAATCCATACGCTAAAACAAAATTAAAAAAAGAAGAATTAGCTAAAAAATATTCAAAAATTGGTGTGAAAGTGATTGGATTACGATATTTCAATGTATTTGGAAAAGGTCAATCAAAAGAATATGCAGGAGTTTTAAAATTATTTTTGGAGAGAATAAGAGATCAACTACCACCAAAAATTAATGGAGACGGAACACAGTTTAGAGATTTTGTATATGTGGAAGATGTTGCTGATGCAAATATAATGTCAATGGATAGTGATGTAGATCATGAATTTTTTAATGTTGGAACCAATACTTCCATAACAATATTAAATTTGGCAAAAACTATCATAAAATCTGCTGAATTGAATATAGAACCAATTTTTGGTCCAGCCCTAAAAGGAGATGTACAAAAAACAATTGCAAATATTGATTTAATTAAAGAGAAAATAGGTTGGAAACCTACTGTATTTCTTGAAGAATGGATCAATGAAATAATTTCTATGAAAAAATTTGACGAGATTTAGTTACAAATTATACGAGCAGATATTATACTTGTAAAATTATCTAAAATTGAGTTGAAATTATTAATTGGTGCATCAAGTTCAAAGCTTTTCATTTAAAAGAATTTGCAGAGAATTTAGAAAAGAAAGATATTCAATGTAAAGTAGTTTTTGATTCTGATTATGCAAACGGTTTTCCAAATAAAAAAATTTCAAAATGGTTTTCTTCAAATAAAAAATTCAAAAATTTAATTAAAGAATTCAATCCAGATGTAATTTTTGTCGATAGGACAAAACATTTTGCATTAGAAGCATCAAAAACAGATATTCCGTTAGTGATTCACTTACGAGGAAATCATTGGGCAGAATTAATCATGGCAAGAGAAACATTATACAAATCAGCAGGGAAAAAAATTGCCATAAATAAATGGGAAGAGATTGGTGAAGCAAGTTTCAAAAATGCAAAATTAATTTTACCAATTTGTAATCATCTATCAAAAATTACCAGGGAACGCTATTCTGAAAAACCTATTGAAACAATGTACCAGGGAATTACTCCTGATAATTGGTTTCATAAAAAAGGTATGAAATTGAAACATCCATGTGTTGGGATTTTACAAAGTGCAACTATTTGGGAAAAAACAAAAGAACTAATGATCCTTCCAGAAATTTTGAAAAAAATGCCTGATGTTCATTTCTATTGGGCAGGAGATGGAGTTTATAGGGATAAAGTTCTTCCATTATTAGAAAAATATGAAAATTTTCATTGGCTAGGTTCATTAGAATATCCAAATAAAGTTAGAGAATTTTTGACAGAGATAGATGTTTACGCATTAATCAGCGGAATAGACATGTCACCATTAACACTGCAAGAAGCTCAATTAATGGAAAAACCAGTAATTGGAACTAATGTTGGAGGAATTCCAGAATTAATGAAAGATGGCGAAACAGGTTTCTTGATTGAGAAAGATAATCCAGAAAAATTATTTGAAAAACTTTCAATATTACTAAATAATTTAGAAAATGCAAATGAAATGGGCAAGAGGGGTAGAAAATACGTAGAAGATAATTTCAACTGGGATAAAATTTGTAATGATTTTTTAAATCACTTAAAAAAACACAATATAGGAGATAATTAATATGAAAATTCCATTTTTTGTTCAAGAATTTACAGATGAAATGGAAGAGGCTGCAATTCATGCATTAAGAAATGAATCATTTGTAGGAGGTGAAAGTGTAACAAAGTTTGAAGAAGAATTTGCACAATATACAGGAACAAAATATGCAGCTTCAGTTAGTTCTGGAAATGGCGCTCTACAGATTTCATTGATGGCTTTAGGAATTAGAGAATCACATGAGGTCATAACACCAACAAATTCATTCATTGCTTCAGCAAATTGTATCAGAATGACAAACGCAAAACCAATTTTGACTGATATTGATATGAACGATGGAGGAATTGATCTATCAAATATTAAGAATAATGTGAATGCAATCATTCCGGTTCATATTTACGGAAACCCATGTAACTTTGATTCAGTCAAATCATTTGCAGAAGATCAAAAAATTCCAATAATAGAAGATGCATGTCAAGCACATGGTGCAGAATACAAAGGAAAAAAGGTCGGCAGTCTTGGAGATGTAGGATGTTTTTCATTTTATCCAACAAAAAATATGACAGTTGGAGGTGATGGAGGAATGACTACAACAAATAATGAAGAAATTGCATTAAAAATAAAATCAATCCGAGATAATGG
The DNA here is from genome assembly GCA_902511735.1 of uncultured marine group I thaumarchaeote. GTDB lineage: Archaea > Thermoproteota > Nitrososphaeria > Nitrososphaerales > Nitrosopumilaceae > Nitrosopelagicus. Next base: position 6,465 of record CABXGK010000005.1, on the reverse strand, counting down.
TAGAAAAACAAAAAATGAATTTGATAAATTAGGATTTACTATGAGATTAAATACAGTAAATGCTGCTATTGGCAGAATACAATTAAAACATCTAGATGAAAAAACTGTACGAAGAAGAGAAATTGCCGCAATTTACAGAAAAAATTTGGCTCATGATTGTATTTTGCCTGAGAATAAAGATGGAAAATCAGTTTATCATCAAATTGTAATTAAACATGAAAAAAGAGATGATATACGAAAAGAATTAACTGATAATGAAATAGGTTCTGCAATTTATTATGAAACACCTATACACAAACAACCGATTTATGAAGAATTTGGATACAAATTACCAAATAGTGAAAGATTCTCAAAAGAAATTATGTCTCTTCCTTCATATCCACAACTAACAGATGAGCAGGCTTTAGAAATTTGTGAATGTGTAAACAAAGTAATAGGTTAATCTTTCAACAAATCTTCATAGAATTTAATGTATTTTGGCAATACAACATTCCATGTCATATTATTTTTAACAAATGCATTTCCATTTACAGCAAGTTTTTCTGCTTTTTCTTTGTCAGATAATAATTGATTAATAGCCTGTGCTAGTTTAGATGGATTTTCGGGTGGAACTATGATTCCTGTCTCATTATTTTTTATTAATTCAGGAATTCCTCCAACATCGGTTCCTATTACTGGTACATTGAGATAAAATGCTTCTTTAACAGTTGTTGGTAAACTTTCCATTCTAGATGGAACTACAACAATACTAGACGATTTGATTATTTTCATTGCTTCTTCCCAGGAACGATCCGTACAATATACAACATTTCCATTAATTTTTGATTCAGCTTCTTTTAGAATATCAATTCCTTTTTCATAACTATCACGTCCAACATATGCAATTTGATTTTCAATTCTTTCAGTAAAATCAAGATGTTCAAACATATCTGTGTCAAGGGGTGATGGGAGATACTCAAAATCAATATCAAATTTTTCTTTGTATAGTTTTTGTGTTGCTTTTGAGTCAGTAGTTAGTTTATCTGGCCACTGTAAGACTTGAGATTCAGAAGATTTTGCAAGTGATGAAACTGATTTTGAATGTAATGTATCTACTTGTTCACTAAATACACCGTGAACAGAAAGTACTTTCTTTTTTCCTTTAGCATATTTCATTGCGTAAGCAGATGGAATATTAAATCCATGAACAATATCATAAGAGTCTCTATCAACTAAACTCCTAAGACTGCTAAGAACAGCAAAACTGGGATTTTTGAGATTTTTTATTGGTAGATGAGTAGTCTCTAGTTTTTTTACTTGATGACCATTTTGAGTTAACTTATCAGCAAGCATTGCAGCATGACCACCAATACCTCCAGAAAATCTAGGCGAAATAAAAAGAAATTTCATATTTAAAATTCGTTTTTGGCTTTTTAATCTCTTTTATTGATTTCATAGGATATTGATTAATTCTATTAATTTCTTCGAATCTATATCATCTCTGTTAACAAGAATTGATTTGCAATTTGCTTGATTGGCTGAATTTATGTCATGGATTCTATCACCGATCATGGTAACATCTGAAGGAATCAAATTTAGTGATTCACATGTTTTTTGGATTTGTAAAAAACGATCATGATAATCATCTCTGGTTAGAATAGAAGAAAATTTTTCTTCTAGATTTAGTTTTTTTAGAATAATATCTAAAGATCGTTTACATTGCATTGTGACAAGGGATATTGTATAATTTTTTGATGTCACATATTTGATTACATCACGTAATCCTTCAATTTCTTCTAAACTTTCAGTAGCAATTAATTCTTCATCACATACTATCTTAAATGCATCATCAATTACATTTTGATTATTTTTTGCTTCATTAATTATACTTGGAATTAACGGTGAGAAATTATCTTCCGTGTGGAAAAAATTTTGAAGGTTTTTTTGTAGTATTTCATAACGAATTGGAAGTTTAATCAACGTTCCATCTAAATCAAAGATTAGACATTTTGTCATAGAACTTGTACCTTTGTACCATCATCTTTGATTATCCAGTCCCCACAATCAATATGTCGCACAAGAATCGTTTCTTTTGGATAAATATCATTTCCAAGAATTTCAGGATCAGAGATTTCTCCTAATCCAATTTTTGTGTAAAGATATGGAAGATTATATTTTGGATCTTGATTAAAGAATTTTGAAGAAATGTAACCCCACAAAGGAGTTGTAGTATGAAATTTTCCAGAATCAATTTCAGTTATGTGCATATTGTTTTCTGTGTCACCTTTTAGATCTATAGAATAATTTCCGTGTGGATTACTATCAACAGATGTAACCGCCATTTCACAAAGTTTGTTAATTTTTTCATCTACAATTATTTTTGAAACTGTAGGTGTTCCAGTTATTCCAGATGGAGAAATATGTTTGAATGGATATTCAAGTCGTTCCCTAGTATAAGATGCAATTAATTTTCCATTAAACCAAAAACTATCCCATGCAATGTTTTGTCCAGGTAAATATTCTTGTATCATAAAATCATCTAATTGTGCTTTCTTTCTTAAGATCCAGAGATTTATCCAGTGGTTTGCTTCGGTACTAGTTTCACATAAAAGACTAAGATTTCCACCTGCACCTTTTTTTGAGCGAACCCATAATGGTCCTCCACCTAACTCTTCAAAATTTTTTTCCAAGTCATTCAAAGAATCAAGTGTTTTCGTGTATGCTACATCAATGTTTTTTTGAGACAGAATTTTCTGGGTTGTTAATTTATCATTTGCAATTATGGTAGATGATGGTAAGAATGTTTTTGATTTTAATTCATTATCTTGAGAAATCACTAATGCTTCAGAGGAAGGTTGAGGATGGACAAAATCTATTTGATATTCATTAATAATTTTTTTAATTTGTGGAAGAAATGTAGAATCAGAGTGTCTTGGTGTATTTACACGTAAGTTAACATCAGGGAATTCTAAATAATATTTATTAAAATCAGTTCCAACAAGGAAAAATTCTTCATCGGTGGCTCTTAATGCTCTAACAAAATTTACACCACCTATACCACCAGAACCAGTTACAAGTATTTTTTTCATAGTTGTTATCTAAAAAGAACCAAAATATGTTAAGCTTATGAATTGCACGTAACTGTTTTAAAAAACAAGGCTAAATAGATAACAAAATTGATGAAAATATGCAGAATATTTTTCTGAGCCATGATGTTGACTGGAGAAGACAGGGTCCACCTGTCGAGCACGTATTAGAAAGAAAAGATAGATTTGATGCAGAAATGTTTGCCAATACCAAACCAGAAGATTTGTATCGTAATATTCCCAAATATATGGAACTAGAAGAAAAATTTGGAATTCGTTCAACATTTTTCTTTAGAACCTTATATGAAAATGGAAATGTGGAGGATTATGAAGATGATATACAAACATTACAACAAGGGAATTGGGAAATTGGATTACATACAGATCCTCAATCTGTAAATAATATTGAAAAAATCAGACAGGAAAAAGAAAAACTAGAATCATTAACAAAAAAAACCAATTATTGGGAACAGAGTTCACTTTCTAAATTATAATGACGAATTACCATTAAAATTAAAAGAATTAGGTTTTGATTATGATTCATCTCTTAGACATTCAAAAGATAAAATTGATGAAAAAGAAATGGGATATTCAAAGATTGATGAGTTAATTGAATTTCCTGTTACATTAATGGATGCATATTTGTTTACACATATGAGAATCAAAGAAAATGAAATTATTCCAGAATTTAAAAAAACATTAGAATTAGGTAGAGCGTTTTCAGATCAAAATGTCATTAGTGTGATTTGGCACGATAATATTCTAAAAATGAAAGGCGGGAGAGTTTATGGAAAAATTTTAGAATTTCTTACATCACAAGAAGACGTAAAAATTCTACCTGGAAAAGATCTTGTTAAAATTTTAAAATAATTTTTAAAAATTAATTATTGAGCGCCCATTGCTTGTTCTGCTTGATGGAACATCTCACTCTTTGCACAACCTGCTGCAAGTTCATCACCTGCACCTCGTCTCATAAGACCTCTGTAAAGACCGTCTTCAAGTTTTACGCCTTCACGTTGTTCCCATTCTTCAACAGTGATAGAATATTTCTTTTGGATTCTATCTCTGTACCATTCTGGAATTACATTAAATGCACAGAATGGGATAATTCTAAGGTCTGGAGTAACATAGTGAATATCACATCTTTGTAATCTTTCTAAATCTTCATTGTATTTGTCTTGGAAGTGCATCATTCCTAAGAATAAGCCTTTGACATGCCATGAACCTACGGCGTCAAATGATCTCTTCATTAAGATATTTCCAAACATTTTTGCCAAATCAAGTCCGGCTGGTTGGTTTTCTTTATTGATAAATCCTTTGAGTTTTCGTACAACTTCAAGCATTGTAAAGTACTTGTTTGCACCAGAACGGATTTGTTCTGCTTTATCTTCAAATAATTCTAACATTCCTTGAATATCACAGAATCTTGTCATTGGAACAAGTTTCTTTGTATCTGCATCTTGGAATACATAAGCCCCTGCGCCACATGCAAAGTGAATAGATAATTCGTATTTTGGTTTACTTGAAAATGCTTCAATGACATTTGTTAAAGGCATACAACTTGGTACAGGATACCAATCATCAACAGTTACTTGGCCGTCTGTTTGTTCTTCAATTCTTTGTATACAATCAGGTACTGTAATTCTATATTTTTCACGTTCTCCTTTACCCATTCTTCCAGTAAGTGATACTGGTTGGAAGTTTACTGCATGTACAACATCTAAATTCTTTTGTGCATATCTAATAATTCCACCTAGTTCATGATCATTAATTGATTTGATAACAGTTGGGACAAATACAACAGTTGTTCCAGTTTTTCTGCAACTATCTAATGCATATGGAATTTCCCAGTGATTCTTTGGATTTGTTCTTGCAGTTACACCATCAAAGCTCATGTACAAATTGTTACAACCAGCAACTCTCACTTCACGTGCTGCTTCTGGATCCATTGCATGTCTAATTCCATTTGTATTCATTTGAATATGTTCAACACCTTCTTCTTTCATAATTTTGATTAAGTCTGCGATATCTTCTCTAAGCATTGGTTCACCGCCAGTAATTTGCATAGAGTTTCCTGGGATTGGTCTTTCTGCTCGTAGAGTTTTCATCATTGCTCTTACTTGATCATGATTTGGTTCATACATGTAAGCACCTTCCAATCCTTTCTTGACATAAAAGAAACAATACCAACAAGTAAGATCACATCTGTTTGTAACAATCATGTTTGCCAATCCACTGTGTGACAGATGGTTTGTACATAATCCACAGTTGTTTGGACAAGAACATTTGTCTTCCATTACTACATTTGGAGCATGTGCACCTTTTCCATCAACCCAGTATGTACTGAATTTTTTATACATATCATAAGAACCGAAATAAAGTTCCTCTGTTTCTCCATGTGTTGGACAAACTTTGGACATGAAGACTTTGCCTTCTCTTTCAAAAACTTCAGCATCTAAAATCATGTTACAATCAGGGCAAATACTTTGGGTAAATCTAATAGTTGATTTCTTACCCTGAGTCTTTGATGACTGATTGGATATCTGAATTAGAGCCATTTACTAATTTTCTTGAGAATTAGTATATAATGCAATTCCTACTAACCACCAGATGAATTAGGGAACGATCATAGTCAATTTAAATAGAGAATTTGATTATTCTGTTCGTGAGCATTTCTGATAAAACAAAGAAGTCATTAGAAAAGATAGGTCTAACAAGCTACGAAATTCGAGCTTACACAACTTTGATCAAAGATGGTGAAAGTAATGCATCAGAAATAAGTCAAAATTCTGGAGTTCCTTATTCAAAAATTTATGAGATTTTAGGTACATTAGAAGAAAAAGGATGGATTGGTTCTGATGATTCCAGACCAACAAAATATGTAGCAAAAGCTCCTGCAAATGCATTAGAGACAACAAAACAAAATACAGATGCATTATTTTCAGAAAACAAAAATGTAATTTTATCTGAATTACTTCCTCTCTATGAAAAAAGTGGAACAAGTGAAAAACCAGACATTTGGTTCATTTCAGGAGTAATGAATATTGTTTCAAAAATTATGGAAATGGTTGAACATTGTAGAGAAGAAGTTATGATTGCAGTTCCTCAAGCAGGAGAGTTGATTGTAAAACAGGCACTGCCAAAACTAAGACAGTTACACGACAAGGGAGTAAAAATTACAATTTTAATTTCTGATGAGTTTGATAAAGAATCAATCAAATCGATTTCTCGAGTTGCAAATGTTAAAGTAAAAGGTGGATTGTTTGGCGGAGGTATTATTTCAGATAGTAGATATGTTGTAATTTTGTTAGGTCCTGAGATTAGTAGTTCTAATTCATCAGAAATAGTAGCAATTTGGGCAGATCATGCAGGATTAGCTGGATTTGCAAGAGAATATTTT
>CABXGK010000004.1 GCA_902511735.1 uncultured marine group I thaumarchaeote | reverse complement strand
GAAAATAATATTATTGTCAGAATTTTCAAAGAATGAGAGAAAAATTTTAGAAAAACATTTTTCAAATTCAGATAAAAACGTCTTTGCAGTCATAACACCAAGACAAGTTGATCGTGGTGCATTGATGTCACGATATAGTAGGACAGACAAAAGCATGAGAAAAATTTTCTTAGATGAATTTTTGAAAAATAAAAATCGCGGTGAGGAATTTTATGACAGAGTTTTACTGGAGTATGGTGACGATTCAGTTGCAGAATTAGGCATTGCACAAATTGCAATTGAAGGACTTTCAAACATAGCAGTAAAAAAAATTGAAGACAGAAGAATTGGTTTTTCGTATTTAGAAAAATCATCACGATATGTATCATGGGATAAAAAAATTAGAGGAAAATACAAATTTCTTTATGAACCAACAATTATGAAAACCAAATTTGCAGATGATTATATTGATGCATGTAATTTAGATTTTAAAGTTTATTCTGAAAATATTGAACCAATGTTAAAATTAATTCGAGAAAGAGATTCTATTAACAATTATAAATTTAAAGATAAAGATGGTAAAGAAAAAAAATTCAACGCAATAAATGATGAAACCATAATTAAATCATCAATGCGGATATACAATGCTGCAACAAAAGCAAAAGCACTTGATGCACTAAGAAGTTTACTGCCAGCATCAACATTAACAAATGTGGGAGTTACAGGAAATGGCAGAGCCTTTGAATATCTATTATCAATATTATTTGCATCAAAATTAAAAGAAGAAAATAATTTAGCATCACAAATAAAAAATGAATTGAATACAACCATCAAATCATTTGTTAGAAGATCCGATGACAAATATGGAAAGGCTTTACAAAATTATCTGAATAATGTAAAAAAATCAGCACAAAAAATAGCAAAAACCTCAATTTCAGGCACACCATTTAAAGGAAAAGTAGTAAAACTCGTAGAAAATGATTCAGAAACCAAAGTAATCAATAGTGTAATTTCTGCAATAATTTATGAACAATCTCCAGGAATATCATTTGAGAAGATCTTACAACAAGTTAAGAAAATTCCAATTAATAGAAAAAAGAAAATTATTTCAGAAATGGCAAACCTACGAAAAAATAGAAGACACAGACCATCACGTGCATTTGAAATGGCAGAGTATACATTTGATTTAGTCACAAATTTTGGAATGTTCAGAGATTTTCACAGACACAGAGCATTAACACTAGAAAGACAGTTACTATCAACAAATCATGGATTTGATACGCCGCAGGAAATAAAGGATCTAGGAATACAGAAAGAATTCAAAGAATGTATGGATAATACAAATCATGTTTACAAAAAAATTCAAAAGAAATTTCCTGAAGAGGCACAATATGTTGTAAATTTTGCATACAACTATCCATATATGATGAAAATGAATATGAGGGAAGCTGTACATATGATTGAGTTACGTACAGTTCCACAAGGACATCAGGATTATAGAATTGTTGCACAAAAAATGTATCAGGCAATAAATAGAAAACATCCGATACTAAGTAAAATAATGAAGTTCGTTGACATGAATAAATATGAATTAGAAAGATTTGAATCAGAAAAAAGAACAGAAGAAAAAAGGAACAAACGATGACTGAAAAAATTTCTAAAACAGATGAAGAATGGAAAAAAGAATTGAATACAGAAGAATATGAAGTTTGTAGAATGAAAGGTACAGAACGCGCATTTACAGGAATGTATTGGGATTGTAAAGATAATGGCGTTTACAAATGTAGAGGATGCGGAATAGAATTATTTTCATCAGATACAAAATTTGACTCAGGTACAGGATGGCCAAGTTTTTTCAAACCAGAAGATGATGAACGAATTGAATACATAGAAGACAGAAGTTTTGGAATGGTTAGAGTTGAGGTTAACTGTAAAAAATGTGGCTCACACTTAGGTCATGTTTTTGATGACGGTCCAGAACCATCAAAACTTCGATACTGTATCAACTCATTATCTCTCAAATTAGACAAGTCAAATTAAATAATCGACTTGATTTTACGATACTATGAGAATAATATTATGTGGATTTGGAGTAGTTGCACAAAGCTTTTCAGAGCTCTTAGAATCTCGTACACATGATTTGTATTCTAAATTTGGATTAAAGCCACGGATTGTCGGCGTATTTGACAGTAAAGGATGTGCATATGACGAAACAGGATTGGATTTAAAGAAATTAAACAAGATCAAAAAACAATCTGGAACAGTAAGAGGGTATGATAAATCAATAAAACAGATTCCAGGGAAAGAAATTATTGAAAACTTTGATGCAGATGTGTTGATTGAAACTACAGCAAGTAATTACAAAGATGCAGAGCCAGGAATGAGCCATATTATTTCCGCAATGAAAAAGAAAATGCATGTGATATCAGTTAACAAAGGACCGCTAGCACTTGCATTTCCATCATTAATGGAGTTGGCTAATTACAATCAAGTTATGCTAAGATTTAGTGGCACAGTTGGTGGAGGAACACCAATTCTAGATTATGCGAAAAATAGTTTGCGAGGAGAAAAAATATTGTCATTTCAGGGAATTCTTAATGGCACGACAAACTACATACTAACAAATATGGCAGAAGGAATGTCATTTGAAGATGCATTGAAAGATGCAAAATCAAAGGGTTATGTTGAAGCTGATGAATCACTTGATTTAGATGGATTAGATGCAGCTGCAAAACTTGTCATTCTAGCAAATTGGATAATGGGCATGAAAGTTACAATGCCAGATATTATCAAAAAAGGCATACGTAAAGTTAACACAAACGATATTAAAAATGCAGAGAAGAATGGTTCTGCAGTGAAATTAATTGCTTCATGTGATAAAGAGCTAACTGTGGCTCCAATTGAAATCAAGATCAATGACCCATTATGCGTAAATGGTACATTAAATGCAATATCATTTACATCCGAACACTCAGGTACTCAAACAATAATTGGTAGAGGTGCAGGAGGAACAGAAACTGCAAGTTCTATACTTAGAGACCTGATAGATATAAGAAAAGAGATTACAAAATCTTGAAAACAAATCTAATTTCAAAAAGTGAGACAACTCAAGTACTAAAAATTGTCTCAGAAAAATGGAAAATTACTCTACCTAAAGTAAAAAATCTCAAGGTCTATGAAATAGATGATGAGATGCAATTAATCACAGATAGTGAAGTTAAAATTTTGAAAATCAAGGACGAATATCTGCCATTTCTTAGTGAAACGACAACATTAGAAAAATTTCCATATGTGCAAGTAGACATGGGGGCAGTGAAATTCATGTGTAAAGGAGCAAACCTCATGCGCCCAGGAATTAAAAAATTTACAGAATTTTCTAAAAATGACATAGTATGCATAGTAGAAGAATCACAAAACAAATTTTTAGCTGTTGGAAAATCATTGGTGAATAGCTCAGAATTAGATAATATGGACAAAGGTGAGATTTTGAAAAATTTACACTATATTTCAGATAAGGCGTGGGAAATTTCTAAAACACTATAGAATTATTTGACATCTTCTGTGAATTCAGTAATTCCGTCTTTGTTAACAACTAAGACATCAATTCCATCTCCACTGAATGAATCCCTCATTGTTGCAGAACGAACTGCTTTTACAGCTAAATCTGTAGCCTCTTTTTCATTCATGTTTTCTTTGAACTGTGGATCTAAGACACCTAATGCCATTTCAGCACCAGTACCTACTGCAGCATATTCATCAGGCAAAACAGAACCAAGAGGATCAAGAGTATAGATTACAGGTTTGTCTATCATGCCGCCAACAATTACTTGAGTCAATAATGGAAAGTATCTTCTTTCATACATCATGTTTGACATCATCTTTGCAATAGTGTTTGGTGGAATGTCACGTTTCAAATCCATTTTTCTAATTTTTGCCAAAGCAGAAATTTGTAATGATAATAATTGCATGTCAGCTACTAACCCAGCACATGTTGCTCCAACTTTAGGAGTTATTGGGAAAGTTTTCTTTGTAGATTTACTAACTAGAAAGTTTCCATAAGCAATTCTTTTTTCACTAGCAAATACAACACCTTGATCAAATGTAATACCTACAGCGGTTGCGCCTGGCATGTAACTCATGATATCACTCTGAAAATAGACAATAAAAGCATTAGTAAAAATTTGTGAATACCCATAGTTAGGGTGGTATCTAAAAAACGGTAGATCGTTAATTGCCGAGAACGCATCAGCGTGTTACCGCGGTCACGTTACTGACAGATGTTTCGATCAGTTTAACGACGACGTCGTTTTGGAGCTTTACGTTTTGCTGCCTTACGTTTTGGAGCTGCTTTTCTTTTAGCTGCCTTACGTTTTGGAGCTTTACGTTTTGCGGCCTTGCGCTTTGGGGCTGCTTTACGTTTTGCACCACCTTTTTTCTTTGCTGGTGCTTTACGTTTTGCTGCCTTACGTTTTGGAGCTTTACGTTTTGCTGCCTTTCTTTTTGGGGCTGCTCTTTTTGCTGCCTTTCTTTTTGGGGCTGCTCTACGTTTTGCACCGCCTTTTGCGGCGGTTCTCTTACGTTTGCGTGCTGCAGAAGCTTTCTTCTTTGTAGCTGCTGCTGCTGCGGCTGCTGCTCTTCTTTTGCGAGTGCGTGCTGCTTTTTTAGCTGCTGCGCTTCTCTTAGCTTTAGACATAGCCATGACTTGTTGCCAGATCTTAACAGTGTTATACTATACAAGTTACATGTTTTCACACACATTGTGTAAAATAATCAAGTAAAATTTCTATTCTATGATCGTGAAAAGTTTTCCAAGAGTAAACAAATGTTCTTAGTTGTTTTGTTTAACAGATCGATTTTTGCAAATTCGTTAGGAGAATGCATTCTACAAAAGATATACGATGCACCAACAGAGATGCACGGTACAGATAAAATGTTTGTAAACGCATGCATTGGTCCAGTTCCTGCGTTAGAAATATTCAAAACATAGTCACCAAAAATTTTCTTTGTACTTTTACAAACAATATCAACAATTTTCTCATTAGGACTTGTTCTTGCAGCAGATTCTGCATTCAAAACATTGATCGTAATATCACTAAAACCATTAACATGTAGATGTTTTTGTAATAATTTGATTAGTTTTTTTGGATCCATATTTGGAACCAATCTAAAGTCAATCTTCACTTTTGCACTTCCTGGGAGAACAGTCTTTGCGCCTTCACCAATATAACCAGATTCTATACCTGCAATGTTGCAAGTTACGCCAGATGTCAAAGCTTTCTTTGCATCAAATGCATTTTTGTTATCAACAAAGGATTTCACTCCATATTCTTTTTTGAATCCATCAGCATCAAAAGGCTCTTTCTGAATTAATTTTATATCTTTTTTTGATAATGGCTTAATGTCATCATACCAACCTTTTATCAGAATTTTTCCACTATCATCACGCATTGTATTTAGTGCCTGTACTAAGCGCCATGCAGGGTTTTTGATAATTACTGCAAAACTTGAATGAACATCACGTATAGATTCTTTTGCGGTAAGTTCCACATACAACAAACCTTTCATTCCCAATCCAATGATAGGACGATTTTTTTGATCAACATAGCCAAACTCCCAAACTACACCATCACATGAAAATTTCTTTTTGTATTTTTTTAGATATTTTCCAATATTTTCACTGCCATTTTCTTCTTCACCTTCAATTACAAATTTTACATTACATGGAACATCACCATGTGTTTTCAAATACGATTCAACAGCTTTGATCCTAGTAATTAATTCGCCTTTATCATCAGACGCGCCACGACCAAAAATTTTGTTACCAATTATTTTACCACTAAATGGAGGGTCATCCCATAATTCAAGAGGCTCAATTGGTTGAACATCATAATGATTGTAGAAAAGTAAAGTGATGTTTGGATTGTTTTTTGATTTTACTTCCCCATATACTATAGGTGCAGCATTTTTTCCTAATCGTAAGATTTCAGATTTTATACCAGATTTTTTTAAAATTTTAGATACCAATACACTACATTCTTCAATTCCTTCATTTTTTGCAGATATGCTTGGTTGGCGAATTAGTGTTTGTAGATCTTTTAGAAGTGAATTTTTATTTTTATCTATGAATTTTAATGCTTTATCAGAGTTCATTTTTAGTTATTAATTGAATTTAGAACTTTAGGTAATACAGATATCAGATCACTTGCAAGAATGTGATTACCAAATTCTTTTTGCAATATTTCCCCTGCAGCACCATTAACAAAAGTTGCAGCACTAGCAGATTCAATCACATTTTTGTTTCTAGAAAGAAATCCAGCTGTTAATCCAGATAGAACATCACCGGTGCCTCCAACGGTCATACACGGAGTAGATGTAGAATTTGTATATGTAGAATCGCCATTTGTAATAATATCATTTTGTCCTTTTAGCAATATTGTAAGCGAATGTTTTTTTGCAAATTTTTCACATGTATTAATTCGAGAGTTATTTTCAGTTTCAATTTTTTCACCGAATATTCTTTTGAATTCTCCAGAATGAGGAGTTACAACAACATTTTGTCCTTCAATAATTGGAAGTATTTCTTTAATTAGAGAACTAGCATCCAAAGAAACACGTACATTTCTGTCAAGTAATGATTTTACAAGTAATTTTATTGCTTCAATATCTTGTATTGCAAGTCCCATACCAATAGCAACTGAATCAATATCAACAGGAACTTGACCTAACAATTTGTTAACGGTTCCACGAGTGAGTTTTGAATCAGCCATAGGAATTACTATCAAGTCAGGCGAAATTGAACGAGTAGAAAATGCATTAATTTTTGGAACACATGTGTATACTAGATCACTTCCAGAACGTAACGCAGCAAGTGATGAAAGTGCAGGGGCACCATGATAAATGTAACTTCCACCAACTATCAGGACTTTGCCATTATCACCTTTTCGAGAATTATTCTCACGTGACGGAATGAATTTTTCTATGATTTCTTTTGTTAGATTAGTTACAGTCAATTAATTTCACTTTTTCTTTGTTCTTTTCTTATTAAAGTGGACTTTTCGTGCCATTGCAAGATATGTTGTGTGCCCAATTCCTTGATAGGAATGTCTGGTTTTCCCCTCTCTCGCTTCAATACGTCGGAGTATATGTTCAGTACACTCTATATCAGTAAACTCATTTTCTACAAAAGCTGCAGATAATTTTTCAAGTTGATTCATTGTAGGACATATTGCAGCAACACTTCCACTACTTTTCAACATTTTTCTAACTTGTGGTAAAACTTCCCAAGGGTCACCAAGATCAATTATGGCCAAATCCATATCTTTCAAAGGCATTTTTTTTGCTTTTTTTAGATTCATCTCATGCATAGTTACATATTTTGACATGCCGGCTTTTTTGATATTTTTTTCTGCAACTTCCATAAATTTTGGTTCAACATCAAAAGTATACACATGTCCACGAGGGTTTACAATACTAGCAAGAAAAGTTGTTAACGAACCACTACCAGTTCCTATTTCAACTATTTTTTGGCCAGATTGAACACCCATTCTAGCTGCAATGTAACCAAAATCTTTAGGATATACAATTTGTGTACTGTGTTGCATTTTCATTACATGATCATGAATTGTAGGTTTTAACAAGTAGAGATATTTGTCTTTGTTTGTGATTAATCTACTTCCAAATTCTTTTCCTATTGCATCAGCATGTTTGATAACTCCAATATGAGAATGAAATTGTTCTTTTTTAGAAACTTTTAGTAACCATTTTTTCGAATCGTTGTAAAAAAACATTACAAGATCTCCTGCTTTTATTTTTGCCATGTTCAAAATCCTAATTTTCTCTGGTTATAATCATTTTCCACGTTGCGAGCCCCACATTGCAACATGTAGTCTTGGAGAAAATTCAAAATTATGAGATTTTGCCAATTCAGAAATTGACTTTTCTCTCATAGAAATTTCCTCTTTTGTTGATGCCTGAGCCATTAATTGTACTCTTTTTTCAGGAATTTTGTACTTTGTGACAAATTTTTTGATTTCAGTAATGTCGGTTTCATTTTCTACAACATACTTGAAAAAGCAGTTTTTTTGATTTGCAAAAAAGTAATAACATTCATTATTTTCACAAAGCTCTAATGGATTTCCAGAGTTTTTTGTTTTTGGGGATACATTCCATTGATCAACTAAATCAGTTAGCATTTTGTTTGGTAAAATTGTACAATTAGTTTCGACTTCTACATAGAAATCAGGTTTTAAAAATGATAGTAAATCAGCCAAATCATCTTGTTGTAGTAAGGGTTCTCCGCCGGTAATTACAAGATGTTTGATCTCAAGTGCAGAAATAGCATCTTTTACTTCGTCAGTTGTCATTTCTTTTACCTCTTTTTGAAAATCATAGTTTTTCCAATCCCAAGTATATTTTGTATCACACCAAGTACATTTCAAATTACATTGAGCAGTTCTTAGAAATATTGCAGGTTTTCCAAAATTTGGCCCTTCACCTTGAATTGATTTGAAAATTTCATTTACTTGCATGGTAATAATTATTTCATATACCTTATATCCTAAACTCCCAATTAGCCAATGTGATACGAGAATTAATCATTAGTTTTGATTATCATAGCGGAAAAACTGTTAAAAAATTAAGAAAATTGGAATCAGAAAAAGAAGAAACCAATGATGAAGAAACTGCAAACAAATTAAAAAAAGAAATTGACTTTTTGCAACGAGATTATGAATCAAAGTTAAAACCAGTTGCACTTGAAATTGCATTTAACATAGATTCACAGATGGAAAAAATGTCAGCAGATGAAATTTTTCAGAAATTTCAGGTCAAAGATGTAAATTCAAAAATGATAGGAGATTGTGTTTACAAAATTTGCCAAAAATTAGAAAGACCTCCATCTCATAAAGTAGTTTTAGAAATAATGCCAGAGAAATTCAGACCTGATTAATCTTCAGGACTATAACTAACAATTTTTTTCCAACCTTCGGTATCAGTACATTGTTCATTAGTCATACGTGAAAATAATAGATCATTCATTTTTGCAAATTTTTCAGTGTCAAAATTAGATTCTTCCATATTTTCAATCATTTGATTTGCAAGACTCATGCATGCTTGTTCATGAAGATTTATTGCATTTGATGGAAAGAGAGTGTTTGTTATTGCAATTATTGCAATTATCGAAATTCCAGCAATTAGGCCAATTTTTACAACTTTGTTCAAATCCATAAGTTATTCTCATCTTATAGATAAAATAAACAATATCATTAGGAAGAAAAAGGAAAATCATTTTAAGATCTAACCACTATATCATACGATGAAACTTTTTACAAAAACAGAAGACAATGCAACAAAATGTAAAAAATGTGGCTCAGACTTACATGATGCAGAGAGACTCAAAAGACATGAAAAAATTGCACATGGACGAAGAGTTGATGTCAAGTGTCGTAATTGTGGTACAGAGTTTAGAGACCCAGATGACTTGAGAAAACACAAAAAGAAATGTAAATGATCATATGTGCGAATCCAGAGTTTCTTTAGATATGTATTTGAGTTTTACACGTCTTCGTCTAATTAGAACATAGTATTGTATAATTTCAGTAATCTGTTCTTCAACAGTATTTTCATGTTCATTACTTTCAAGTAAAAAATCCAGATAATCTTTTTCATTTAATTTTACAGTTATTTTTCTCAAAATTATAACAGGGGATGGAGGAATATTACAGATTCATTATGCGATTCATTGATTAGTAGTCAAGCGGAATTACAGGTGAAAAGATGAAAAAATGCATAATTTGTGGATGTAAAGATCACAGATTGGTGGGATGTATACGTCACAAGACAAAACAGTGTAATTGCTATAAGCAGGAATAATATTAAAAAAATATGGGATTGTTTGGAAAAAAGGAAGACCCAGAAGACTTGATGTATCAAGCAATGACATTTTTAGAAAAAAATCAACCGAAAGCAGCAGTTTCATTATTCAAAAAAGTTACAAAAATTGATCCAGAAAATGTTAATGCATGGTATAATCAGGGTTTGGCATTAAATCAGTTGAAAAAATATGCAGATGCAATAACATGTTTTGATATGATAACCCAAAGAAACCCAAATGATGCAGCTGCACTGAATAATCGAGGTATCGCAATGGCAGAACTCGGAGATCCTGAAGGAGCAATGGAATATTATGATAAAGCAATTAAAGCGGATTCAAGTTATGCACCTGCATATTACAATAAAGGAGTTCTATTGGATAAGAAACTTGAACATGAGGAATCACTGAAAGTTTTGGATGAAGCAATTGAGAAAGATCCAAAGAAACCAAATCCAAGATTTTACAAAGGGATTGTTTTAGGTAAAATGGGAAAACATGAACTTGCATTAAATTGTTTTGAAAGTGTTCACAGAGCAAATCCACAGCACCTTGATTCATTGTTTCACAAAGGAATAGAGTTAGCAGAATTAGAAAGACATGAAAAAGCAATAGAAGTTTTTGATAAAATTTTAGATAAACATAAAGGAAATGTGAATGTGGTTTATGCTAAAGCTAGGAGTAAAGCTGCACTGAATGAGGTAAATGAAGCATTTGATTTGTTGAATATTGCAATAAAGCATTCAAAGACAATCAAGTTATGGGCAAGAAAAGAAAAAGTTTTTCAGAAATTTTATGAGGATCCAGAATTTCAAAGAATGGTAAAATAACTAAAGAATTTTTTTCCTAACAGCATCAATTCTTAATATTTTGATTCTTTTTTTAGGACCAATCAATCGTGCTTCGTAAATTGGAACATAAATTTCCAATATATCCCTAAAATCAAATGTTTCTTCAGAAGATTTTATTCCAGAATCAGCTGGTTTTCTTAATTTTGCAATAAGTTTTGATTTTGCAGCATCAAGAGTAATTTCAGGCCTACGTATAGAGTCTTTATCATCATTGATTGTTTTTTTAGGATGTTTTTCCAATAGTTTCAGAGTGTCATTGTATGAGAGATTCATTTCTTTCCCATGATGATCGAAAGATACATCATCAGAATTTTCAAGCATCACACGTTCCTGCATTTGTATTTTTATTTTATTTTTGAATGATGGTTCTAATTTGCTTAGCACACCGTGCTTTTTCTTGACAGGAAAAACTTCATCAGATATGATTACTTCTTGAACATCTTTGTCTACAGATAACGTATGATCAGCATCACGAATGAAATCAACAGAGTATTTTCCAGATAAAAGAAGAATCGATTCATAATGCAATGTAAGTGAATGTAGATGTATCTCACTTTTTTTAGGTTTATGGAGTAAAGTTTGAAATGATTTTACTTTTCTAGAGTCAACCATTTCTTCAGCAGCATCAAAATCAAGAGCCGGTTTCAACGAGACCACTTTTACTTTTGTATCATTTTTTGCCATATTAACTACATACAATTGATTCATGTATTTTTAAATCCTGTTAAACTATGACTCATATACAACACAATAATCATGTTAAACATGCAAAAAGAGAATCTCTTTACAAAATCAGGCATACCAAGTAAAAAAGCAAAAATAAATTATTTTACAGGGAAAATTTCTGCAAAGGATATTTCAGCTAAGATTAAGCCTGATACTGAAAAAATTTATCATGTAACATTCAAAAATGGAGCAAGAACTAAACTTCATTTTCATGATGCAGGCCAAACACTAATTGTTACTAAAGGAAAAGGTAGATTAGTTATGTATAAGAAAATAGGTAATGGAACAAAAAATTTTAAAATAAAAAAACTAGAAAGTGTAAATCTCAACAAGGGAGATTGTGTTCACATTCCTGCAAAAAGATTGCACACCCATGGTTCTATAAAGAAAAATGAAGATTTTGCACATGTTGCAATAAATTCATTTCCAAAAAAGAATTCAGAACCAAAAACAATCTGGTATGAATCAGATTTTAAAACAAATGTAACTGAGCGATTATCATAAATGAATATTAAAAAAATCAAAGATTTAGAAGCATTCTCAGGACAAGAAGGAACTCAAATTAGACAAATTTTTTCTCCAACAGATACAAACAATGCTATTCGATATAGTATAGCACATTGTACAATTAGTCCAGGAAATAATTCAAAACCCCACACAATGAAAACAAGTGAGATTTACTATATTCTACAAGGAAGCGGAACAATGCATATCGGTGAAGAGTTGAAGGAAATTTCAAAAAACGAATCAGTTTTTGTTCCACCAATGTCGAAACAGTTCATAGAAAATAATGGGGAAATAGATCTAATTGCGCTTTGTATGGTAGATCCTGCATGGAAACAAGAAGATGAGATTGATGAATAGAGAATTGTTTTTAATATATTATAGATAATGAAAAACGTTGAATTCAAACCAAGCTTACAGAACATTAGAAGTTTCCAACAATTCAGAATTTGATGAAGTCAAATATGCATATAGAAAACTTGCACTTCAATATCATCCAGATAAAAATAAAAATACAGAAAGTGAAAAAAGATTCAAAATAATTACTGAGGCATATCACTTTTTGAAAAATCAAAATAAACATTCTTCGAGAAAGAAACCACAAAGAACACAGGAAAAATCAGATTATACAAAAACAAATCAAAAATTCTACAAGAGAACAAAATGGGGAAAAGAAGGTCAAAATGAAACACCAGAAGCCGATTGGGGCAAATACACAAAAGATTTTGAAGCAAATGAGGAATGGTGGAAAAGATATGAAAAGGAATTCTGGCAAAAATATGAAAATACAGTTAATGAGCAAACAAAAGAACCAAAAGAAGATAGAGGTTTTACAAAGAAGCACAAAGAAATCGATTTAGGAGTAAATGTTGATCAAAGTTTGTGTATAGGATGCTGCAGTTGCGAAACAATCGCACCAGAAGTATTTACAATTGATAAAAATACAAAATCAAATCCAAAATCACGTGTTTATAATAAAAATGGTGCAAAAAATAAGAAAATCATTAATGCTGCAGAAACATGTCCAACTAAAGCAATAATCGTAGATGATTTAGAAGAAAACGAAAGAATTTTTCCATATTAGACAATTTTTAATTGATTGTAAAGTGAATTAACTTCAGAATCAGATAATTCAATTTTGTTTGTAAACATGGAATGGACAGGACCTGCAGAATCATTGTTACTTCGAGGTATAAGATGAACATGGACATGAGGAATTTCTTGCCCACTATCTTTTCCATTATGAATTGCTACAAGTGTTGAACCTTGAAGTGAATCAATCTTTGACATCATTTTATGTACCGTATTGAATAATTTTTGATTTATTTCAGAAGGCAGATCTTGGATTTTAGCATGATGTTTTTTTGGAATTACCAAAGTGTGTCCTTTTGCAACAGGAAATGCATCAAGAAATGACATAGTATCATCATCTTCATACAAAATTTTTGTGGGTATTTCTTTTGAAACTATTTTACAGAAAATACAATCCATTTTATCCACCAGGAGTTACAATTGTTGCCCAAGGCAATCCATGTTCATAAGTTATCGTGACCGTAGTTCCCTGCTTCAGATTACAGTTCTCGATGGTTTTCGGAATTTTATCAGACGTGTCAACATAGCAGTTTCCATCTGCAGACCTAAAAATTTCAACCTCTTCAGTTACATCTTCACGAATAAAGTTCCAAAATGGAAAAACAAGAGTAGAAAGAACAATGCCAGCAACGGCAAGAGATCCCAGAAACACTATAGCATATTTTTGACCATCAGATAATTCCAATATTTAATCACAGAAATTTTGTATTAATAATTTTACCACATACCACCTTGCTCAACACCGCCCTTGGTGCTGAATTCAGGTTTTTTCTCAGGGACGTTACCATGTGCTTTTTTCATGTGTCGTTCTAACCTTTCAGGTTGATGTAATTCTAAATCACAAACTTTGCATTTGGTATTAGTTTTCTTATCATCGTTCTTTTTCTTACCAAATAATCCCATGAAAATGATTGAAAGAAGAATGATATAATGGTTTTTCAAAGAGGCTTCGTGACAGTAAAAAATATCACAGTTTTAGGTTCAGGAGTCATGGGTCATGGGATTGCACAGGTTTCAGCAACTGCCGGATATAATGTAGTATTACGAGACATCAAACAAGAATTTCTGGATAAAGCAATGGAGAAAATAAAATGGAGTTTAGACAAAATGGTTTCCAAAGAAAAAATTTCAAAAGAAGAAGGAGATTCAATTTATTCAAGAATTAGCCCAGTCGTAGATTTGGCGGATGCAGTAAAAGATGCTGAAATGGTAATAGAGGTAGTTCCAGAAATAATGGATCTTAAAAAACAAGTTTATGCAGAATTGGATAAAGTTGCAAAACCAGAGGTCATTTTTGCATCAAACACAAGTACATTACCTATAACAGAGATTGCAAATACAACAAGCAGACCTGAAAAATTTATTGGAATTCATTTTTTCAATCCACCACAACTCATGAAATTAGTTGAAGTCATCCCAGGTGAAAAAACATCACAAGAGATTACAGAATTAACACAAGAGTTTGTGAAATCAGTCAATAAACAAGCAGTCTTGTGTAGAAAAGACGTTCCAGGATTTATCATAAACAGATTATTCATACCAATGGTTCACGAAGCATGTTATTTGCAAGATAGAACTAACGCAACTTTAGAAGAGATAGATTCGGCAGTAAAATTCAAACTAGGATTTCCAATGGGAATTTTTGAATTGGCAGACTTTACAGGTATGGATGTTATTCATAAAGCAACTGTAGAGATGCATTTACGAGATAAAAAAGTAATCAATCCGCATAAAACAGTAGAAAAAATGTTTGACGAAAAAAAATTAGGTCAGAAATCTGGAGAAGGTTATTACAAATACTCAGACGACAAATATGAGAGAGTTGAATTATCTGAAGAATTAGCAGGAAAATGTAATCCAATTCAATTAGTTGCAAATATTTTGAATAATGCTGCATGGTTAATTACAAACGGTGCAAGCGATATTGAAGAGATAGAAAAGGCATGCAAGTTAGGATTAGGATTGAAAAAACCATTATTTGATACTGCAAAAGAAATTGGCATCAAAAACATTGTTGATGAGTTAAACAAACTTGCAGAGGAACATGGAGAATTTTACAAACCAGATCCACTTTTAGAATCTATGAGTTAGTTTGTTCTAAGATATAATCAACTGCATCTTTAGGAGAATCAAATCCGACAATTTTTACATTTTCTCGATGATCTAGATATTGATCTGCATATTTTGTAGCCATACCACCAGAATTTTTGATGGTTGCAATTGGTTTTTTGTACATATATGCAGCGCATATTTCAGACAAAGTACCAGAGCCACCACCAACAACAATAACACCATCAGCAGATAATGCGTTTAGAAAATCTCTAGATAGTCCCATTCCAGAAGGGATAACGATATCACAAAATTCGTTTGCAAGAGATGAATCATCTTGTGGCAAAATTCCTATTGTTAATCCACCCCCATCTTTTGCTCCATGAGATGCAGCCTTCATTACTCCACCAAGACCACCAGTAATCAATACAGAATTGGATTGTGCTACAAGTTTTCCTGCATCATATGCAATTTTTTCAAGATCAGGAGTACATCCATTATCATTATTTCCAATAATTAAGATCTGACGCATTTTTGCCATGAAAGAATTTCATACGCGTATAATATAATATAATTTAAAAAACAAAGGAAGGTTTAAAACAAAAAGGGAATTCATTTGAATATGGATAAACGTTCAATGCCAGTTTGCTTTACAAATGAGCAATACAAAAAGATCGAAGAAATTGCCAAGAAAAAAGGCATGCTAAACTCTAGTCAAGGTTTAGAGAAACTACTATCAGAACTCTAAATCAAAAAATTCTTTTTATAATTTTATAATTTATTAGATCCTTATTTTGTTAATAATTATGGGATTATTTGATAAAAAACCAGCAATTTGCACCGTTTGTAAGAAAGAGACAAAACACAAACATAAAGCAAAAAAAGAATGGTATGTAGAATCACCACTTTGCGGAGATTGCTACATGGACAAGATGAAGGAATCTTATGACTCAAACATTAAATCAAAATGTGTCATATGTGGAACACAGAAGAAAATTACAGACTTGTGGGAACCGAGATGGCAATGGGATATGAAAGGATTACTTTGTAAAACTTGTTTTGATAACAAAGAAGGTGATTTTAAAACAAAAAAAGAATTTTGTGTATTATGTAACAAAAAAATGGGATTCATTCGATATAATCCAAAACCAGAATGGAAAATTAAAGGCCAGTTATGTAGAAGATGTTGGGATGAACAAAAAGCTAAAAACAGCTAAGATGAAATTTTTTAAAAAAATTCCATGTGAGAAATGTGATTTAGAATTTAAAAGTCAAGAAGAATTAATGCAACATTTGCAAATTACACACTACAAAGATTTGCCATATGATTGTAAAGAATGTGGGGAAAATTTTTCAAATATGGAAGATATGAGAACTCATTTGCAAAGAAAGCACAGTTACAAAAAAGACAGAATTTAGATTGCTTTTACGTTTCTAACAAGACCTGGTCTTTTCTTTGTAAATACTCTAAAACCACAGATACATTTGATTTCAGGTAATCTTGCTAATTCTTCTAAGGCGGTTTCATGACCACATCTCATGCATTTGTAAAATACATCAAATTTCTCTTCAGAAAAAGATTCTTCAAAATTCTCTTCAGACATAGTTGCTAATCACGAACTCCATAATAAAAGGCTAAGTTATTTTAGAGATAACTCAATGTAGACGTCATCAGGTATTTTTAGACGCATTAATTGTCTTATTGCTTTATCATCTGCATTAAGATCAATAATTCGTCTGTGCATTCTCATTTCCCATTTTTCATATGTTTCAGTACCACTGCCACATGGAGATTTACGGGTTACAACATTAAGACGTTTTACAGGAAGTGGAGTTGGACCTTTTACTTTAACACCAGTTTTTTTACCAATACCCATAATTTCATCACATACACCACCGAGCTTCAAAAGACTTGTACTAGTTAATTTAATGCGAGCATTTTGAGCCATAATGACTCGTTCTCTAAGGTGTGTGTGCTTCTGTAATTTCTTTTACGACACCGGCAGCAATTGTTGCACCCATGTCTCTTAATGCAAATCTACCCATTTCAGGGAATTCACTAAATGTTTCAATTGGTGTTGGTCTTACAGGTCTAATTTTAACAATAGCAGAATCACCAACTTTTAAGAACTTTGGATTTTCTTCATCCATTGCACCGGTTTGTGGATTAATTTTTCCTAGAAACTCGGTAATTGTTGCTGCAACTTGTGCGGTGTGAGCATGCATGACAGGTGTGTAACCTGGTGCGATTGCAGTTGGATGATGAATAACTATAATTTGTGCTTTGAATTCTTTTGCAACATTTGGTGGTGCGTCTGGAGTTCCCAATACATCACCACGTTTGATATCTTTCTTTTCGATTCCTCTCAAGTTGAAACCAATGTTATCGCCTGCTTCTGCACTTGGAAGTTCTGCATGATGGGATTCAATAGATTTAATCTCACCTTGTGCGCCAGATGGCATTACAACGATTTTTTGTCCAGGTTTCATCAATCCGGTTTCTACACGTCCTACAGGAACGGTTCCTACACCAGTGATTGAGTATACATCTTGAATTGGAAGTCTTAATGGTTTACCAGTTGGTTTTTCAGGTGCAACGAAATCGTCAAATGCTTCTAAGAGAGTTTTACCGGAGTACCAACCCATGTTCTCAGATTTTTTAACTAAGTTATCGCCTTTCCATCCAGAAACTGGAATGAATGGTACCTCATCTGGTTTGTAACCACATGATTTGATTAGTCCTTTACCTTTCTCTACTGCTGCTTTGTAAGCATCTTCAGAAAAGTCACTATCATCCATTTTGTTAATTGCAACAATAATTTGACCTACACCGAGTGTCTTTAGTAAGAAAGCGTGTTCACGTGCTTGTCCACCAGGTGCAATTGCGGTGTCAGTTTCACCAGGTTTTGCAGATAGTACAAGAACTGCACAGTCTGCTTCTGATGCACCGGTAATCATGTTTTTGATAAAGTCTCTGTGTCCAGGAGCGTCGATTAATGTATAATTGAATTTTGGAGTATCGAATTTTTGGAAAGCAAGGTCAATAGTAATACCTCTTTCTCTTTCGTCTTTGATGTTATCCATAACCCAAGCGTACTTGAAAGTATCACCTTTTCCAGTTTTCTCAGATTCAGCAGCATGAGCATCAATTGTTCTTTGGTCAACTACACCAAGATCCATCAAAAAGTGACCCATTGTTGTGGATTTACCATTATCAATGTGTCCTGTGATAATCATGTTCAGGTGTGGTTTGTCTGCCATAGAAAATTCGTATCAAGTCCGCTTTATAATCATTTTGATTTTTTGCATTTTTTTGCATCATTTTTTGAAATTTTTAGATCATAACAAATTCTCAGTTTTAGCATATACTATAAATCAAAGAAGAAAAAATCGTTAATATGAAAATTACAGTATCTGTAATCAAAGCAGATGTTGGAGGTATTGGAGGACATACAAGACCTAGCGATAATTTAATTCAGGCAGTTAGAGATACTGTAAAGGCTTCATCAGATCTGTTAATTGATTATTACATTGGATATTGTGGAGATGATGTACACATTGTCATGAGTCATACACACGGTGTAGATAATGAAAAAATTCACAAACTAGCATACGATTCATTTGTTGCAGGAACTGCTGTTGCAAAGAATGAAGGGTTGTATGGTGCAGGTCAAGATTTGTTGAAAGATTCTTTTTCAGGAAATGTAAAAGGAATGGGACCGGGAGTAGCAGAATTAGAATTTGAAGAAAGAGCAAACGAGGCATTTACAGTTTTTGCAGCAGATAAAACAGAACCAGGATGTTTCAATTATCCAATGTACAGATTGTTTGTTGATGCACTAAGTAATACAGGATTAATTGTAAACAAATCACTTGCAAAAGGTGTTGATTTTCATATAATGGATGTAGAAGAAGCGACAATTGCAAAATTATCATTATGGCAAGATAAACCAGTGTTAGAAGCTGCACTAATGTATCCAGGAAGATATGTTATTTCATCAATCACAACAAAAGAGGGAGAGCCAATCATGGATGCATCAACAGACAGATTACACAACATTGCAGGAACATATGTCGGCAAAGATGATCCAGTATGTATTGTACGAACACAAAAGATGTTCCCTGCAACAGAAGAAGCAGGAAGTGTTTTCAATAACCCCCACTACGTTGCAGGAAATACTAGAGGAAGTCACAACATGCCTTTAATGCCTGTTAAACTAAATTCTGCTGCAACAATTAACTTCTGCATTCCAATTGTACAATCATTAGTTTTCAGTATGCATGATGGAAAGTTCACAGGGCCATTTGATGGATTTTCAACTCCAGATTGGGACTATGTAAGAGAACAAGCAACAATCAAAGCACTCGCAATTAGAAGTCAAGGATTCATTCATCCAGCAACACTTGTTCCAGATGAATTAGAATATGCAGAAGGATACAAAGACGTAATGACAGGACTCAAAGAAAAAATGGCCCCAATGGATTCAAAGTCAGATACTAGTGAAAGAAAAGAAAATTACGAAGATCCAGATTAGAGATCTCAAATATTTTAAGAAAAGATTAAATCAATTGTTCTCTTAGCATACACATGATTTCAAAGTATGAATTTCAATTTTCGTTCCTATCTCAAAGTGTAGCAAAGATTGCAATGACTGTTGCTGCAATATTGACATTTTCACATATAGTAGTTCAACTATTTGGTCAGACCATCCCAGATATTTTCTGGCCAGTTTTCAAAGACATTGGAGCAGGCTTTATCATAGTTACAGCATTTGTATTTGCCGTAGCATGGTTTCTAAAAGCTCGACCACATAACAGACCAAAACATTACTCTATTGTAATATTTGACATAGACGGAAAAGAAACAGTCTTGCCAGGATTACGAACAGAATTTAAAAATCACGACGTAGCATGGAGTTTTATGAAACAATACAAAGAGGCATACCCACTAAACAATTTTGCTTTGGTATCAGATATTAAAAAAGATCGAAAAAAAGTCATGTTCAGATACATTTAGAACAAAAGTTAATCAAATAAAAGACAAGAACAAGAACAATACATGAAATTTTCAATTATTTCAGATGCATTTCAAAAAATGGAATCCACAAGTAAAAGACTTGAATTAACAGATATTCTTGTAAAACTAATACAAGAAATTCCCAAAGATGTAATTTCAAAAGCAGTTTATCTTATTCAAGGAAAACTACGACCAAACTTTGAAGGAGTAGAATTGGGAATTGCAGAAAAACTTGTTATGAAAGCAATGTCAAAATCATCAGGAATACCACTAAAAAAAATTGAAGATGATTATAACAAAGGAGGAGATTTAGGACAAACTGCAGAAAATATTTTACAACAAAAAATTCAAACAACATTTGCATCAGAAACGATCACATTAGAGAAAGTTTATGAAACATTATTCAAAATTTCAAAATTAGAAGGCAAAGGCTCACAAGAAATGAAAATGAGATATGTTTCAAGTATGCTAAATGATGCAACGCCACAAGAATCAAAATTTATTTTAAAAATTCTACTAGGAACATTACGCCTAGGTATTGCAGAAAATACAGTTATGGATGCACTAGCAATTGCATTTACCGGAAAAAAAGAAAATAGAGAAGTTATTGAGAATGCATACAATGTTTCTAGTGATTTAGGAAAAGTTGCAGAAGTTCTTTCAACTGAAGGAATTGAACAAATAGAGAAATTTCAAATTAAATTATTTAGTCCAATTAGACCAATGCTAGCAGATAGGATTAAGAGTGGAGAAGATACTGTGAAAAAATTTCAGGAAAAATTTGCTGCAGAATACAAATTAGATGGAGAGCGAGCACAAATTCATAAACAAAAAGATACAATAGAAATTTTTTCTAGAAGTTTAGAAAAGATTACATCATACTATCCAGATATAGTTGAGAAAATTTCCAAATTAATTATTTCAGATAAT
Source organism: uncultured marine group I thaumarchaeote (assembly GCA_902511735.1). Classification (GTDB taxonomy): domain Archaea; phylum Thermoproteota; class Nitrososphaeria; order Nitrososphaerales; family Nitrosopumilaceae; genus Nitrosopelagicus. The sequence continues at coordinate 22,534 of CABXGK010000004.1, read as the reverse complement.
GTAATTTTAGAAGCAGAAGTAGTTGCTATGAATTCAAATTCAGGTGATTTCTTACCATTCCAAGAGTTAATGCACAGACGAAGAAAATATGAAATTGATGATGCAGTTGCAAAATATCCTATAACAGTTAATTTCTTTGATGTATTATTTTCAGATGGAAAAAATTGTATGGACAACAAATATGATGAGAGAAGAAAGTTATTGGAAAAAATTATCAAACAAGATGATTTTGCCAGACTTATTCCAATGTCAGTAATAGAAAGTGAAGAAGAAGTTCTAGAAGTTTTAGAAAATTCAATCAATTCAGGTTGTGAGGGACTAATGCTAAAAGATCTGAATTCAACATATCGAGCAGGAACTAGAGGAAGTAATTGGTTGAAATTGAAAAGAGAATATCAAAATGAACTTGGAGATAGTCTTGATTTGGTAGTTATTGGTGCATTTTTTGGAAAAGGTAGACGAACAGGCAAGTATGGAACATTGTTGTTAGCTACATACAATGACGAGGAAGATGTTTTTCCAAGTATTTGTAAAGTTGGGACAGGTTTTACAGATGAGAGTTTAGATCAACTATATCAAATTCTTTCATCAAAGGTGACATTGAAGAAGAATCCAAGAATTGTTAGTGAAATGGAAGCAGACGTTTGGTTTGAACCAGAATTAGTTATTGAAATAGTCGCATCAGAAATAACACAAAGTCCAATACATAAAACAGCAATAGACAAAATTAAAGAAAAAACAGGATTGGCATTACGATTTCCAAAATTCACAGGAAAAATAAGAACAGAGAAAAATGCAGAAGATGCGTCAACAGATGAGGAAGTTATTGCACTCTACAAAGTACAAAAAAAGACAGAAACTCAGGAATGACTTAAAAATCAATTAACCAAGCCTTAATATTCAGTCTGAATATTAAGAGAACTTGTTATGTACAGTGGGGAATTAGAAGTACAGGCAAAACGTAAAGCAGTTGCCGTATTACAAGACGAAATTAATAGAATACTAAATGCTGGAAGAAGTCTTTCACAACTCCCAGAATTAATTGTAAAAAAAGACAAGGCAGGAATTAAAGATGCATTAGAACAAATCGCATCATTAGAAGAAGAAGTTGAAAGTTTGAGGAGAAAGATTACAAGAGATGTAGCAGACGTTGGAGGTCTAATTCTAAATCGTGAAAATTTGCTCAATACCGCATATACTATGGATGAAATTGCAGGATACATTACAGGAATTGCATTCAAATTATCAAACATCAAAGCAACCACACTAAAATCATCAAAATTAGAGGGAGACCTAACAGAATTAATCGAATTAGTAGTAGATGAAATTTACAAATTAAACGAAATTATCAGAAGCCTAAATTCTGATTCTGCAAAATCAATTGAATTGGCACAAGATACACAAAAACTAGAAAGAGAAATCGATATCAAATATAGAAAAATGGTATTGAAAGCACTTGAAATTTCTACTACAAGTGAAATGCTATTGATGAAAGATACAATAGAAGGAATCGAAGAAATGGCAGACAAATGTCAAGAAGTATCAGATTCATTCATTCTTTTGGCATTGAGCTTATAATTTTGAAGACAGAACTTTTAGAAAATCGTTTGATTGTATGGAGTTTAGATGATTCTAAAAAATTATTTAGTCAAGGATATTATGGAAAACCTATTGGAATTCCAAAGCCAAAATTAGATGAAATCAATGTTCCATTAATTTTAGATTTAATTGAAGGGTACTATTTAATGACCAAATCAAAAATACAAATTTACAAAAATAAGAAAAAAATCACTTTAAAAAAAATGTTCGATGTTTGTCAAGAGCAACATAATAACTTTGAGAAAAAATTTCAAGTGTATAGAGATTTTAGAGATAAAGGATACATTGTAAGTCCAGGTATAAAATTTGGATGTGACTTTGCCGTTTACGAAAAAGGACCTGGAATCGATCATGCGCCATTTTTGGTTCAGGTGTATAATAGAAATGAAAACATGACATCTACAGATGTTGTGTTAGCAGGAAGATTAGCTTCAAGTGTTAAAAAACAATTCATTTTAGCAATTCCATTTGGAAAAGAAAGAGTAGATTATGTTGCGCTAGATTGGTGGAAAGCTTAAAAGCTTTTGATGTGACCTGCTATTTTATCAAATATTTCAAATTGTACTTTTGATACATTAAATTCAAAACTATTTTTCCATTTTCCGTATATTCTAACTCCTTTGGAGGTAGGATCAATTGTTATCGTTGCATTATCAACAGATTGTTGTGCGATTAGATCATTTAGTACAGAATCATCATTTAATGTATCAGTGATTTTTCCACCTTGCCATTCAACTTTTGTAACTTTTTTTGAGCCGAAATGTCCAGAGGTGTGCAAAACAGTTCTTGCAGTAAGGTCTATTGGTTTTTTTGTTTCCTTCCTAACGATAAAGTGTGCCTGAAAGCGGTCTTGTGCGCCCCATGGAAGTGGATTTGGATCTTGCATAACTATCCCTTTTGAATAATCTGAATGACGTCAATGTTTGTTCCAGTGACATCTAAACAGCCCTTGTTTGTAACCATTCGAGTACTCTGTGAAAATACTCTACTGTAATAATCATCATTTTCAACATCATCTGTTGCAATTTCTTTAGGTGTTGAATCTACTGCGATCTCATTTAACATTTCTGAAAATTTTTCAGTTTCTGATTTTATAACAAATGTGTCAGGTTCATCATCATGCATTAGCTATCTTGAAGATTACCCTCAAATAAAGATAATTCTCTAGTGACAAGCAATTAATATTGCAATTCTGACAAAATTTTTGTCAGATTGAAGTTCGAAAATAAAGTTGTTTTAATCACAGGCAGTGGAACCGGCATCGGAATGACCGTTGCTAAGAAATTTATAGAAAATGGAGCAAGTGCCATAATTCTAGGCAGACGAAAAGAGCCTCTTGAAAGTACATCAGAAATGTTAACAAAAATTATTAATGAAAAAAATTCAAACGGATTTGTAAAGATATTTTCAGGAGTAGATGTGAGTGATGAAAAATCAGTTACAGAAATGTTTGATGCAATAAAAAACGAGGGCATTAATGTAGATGTAATAGTAAACAATGCAGGAGTATCAGGACCAGTAACATGTTTTGCACATGCCCCTTTAGAAGATTTTAGAAGCACCGTAGACATACATCTAACTGGAACATTTTGGACTTCAGTACAAGCATTAAAGGTTATGAAAGAAGGTGGAAAAATTATTACCATTTCAACATTCTTTGCTGAAGAAAGACCGCTAGAACAAAGACCATATAGATTCAGAGGCCCATATACAGCATCACAAGGCGCAAAGAACAGATTAGTTGAAGCAATGTCATGGGAACTAACTGAAAAAGGAATCATTTCAATTGGAACAAACCCAGGTCCAGTTCATTCAGATAGAATTTACAAAACGGTTTATCCAAAAGCTGCATCAGAATTTCTCAGAGTAAGTGGATTTGAGGATTTAACACCTACAGAAGTAGAAGCTGCAAACAAAGAGATTGTAGGCCTACTTGGCGAAGATGAAGATACCATTAAGAATGGAATTAAGGCTGCTGCAGAAAAATTAGGAAAACAGGAATCTACATTTACCAATTTACTAAACAAAGTTCAAAGTATTGCAGAGAAAATTCAGAAAAATACATCAACAATGATTGCAGATCAACAATTCTTATCACAAGATCAAGTTGCAACAACAGTTCTAACATTAGCAGGTGATGATCAAGCAAAAATTCTAAATGGAAAAATTATTCCAGGAGACAGAGTTTTCTACCCAGTAAGATCACACATCACATCAGTTCCAGAAACTGTAAAACAACATGATTATTCATCAAAAATTGCAGTGCTAACAATAGATGCAACTGATGAAGAGGATGCAAAGAAAGCTGAAGAAATTGCAACAAACGTGCAGTCAAATGGGGGTCAAGCAATTTGTTTTATTTCAAGTAAATGTTCAAAAGAAATTCAAGATTCAATTGCCAACAAATTTCATTCACACGTAATAGATTTTTCAAATAATGAAGAAATTACAAGATGGTTTAATACAGCAAAATCAAAAGGTGATATAGAGATATTCATACACATTACAGGTAAAGTTCCAAAAATTTCAAAATTAACTGAATTATCTAGAAGCGAATGGGATGAATTAACAAACAAATTCATCAATATTCCAGCTACAGTTAGTCAGAATGCAATGGGCATTTTTGTTCCTAATGGTTCAGATGATCCAAGACTTTTCAAAGATGCAAAGGGACGTATCGTCATTATTGGTCCAGACCTTCCATATGGAAAAAAGATAGGAGGAGGAGAAAGAGCAAAAGTTGAAGTGTTCAGAGGTGCGTTGAGACCATTTGCAACAACAATTAATCAGGAATTGAGTGATGTTTTGAAATCAAATGTTAGAGTATTTCTAACATTAGCAGGTACAGTAGACGGTAAAGAACCAGACAATACAAGAATTACAGATGCAGTTAATTATTTGATATCTGATGATTCAAAATCTAGTGCAGAAGTAATTTTCTGTCCTGACGAATCAAGATAGAAAATGGAAAAATTTAAGACATTAAAAGTAGGAAATTCATTTGTTTCTACAACAAGTATTTCAAAAAAAGAATTAGAAGAATATTTGGGATTTTCAAGAATAAAAAATGCAATGTTTGAAATTGATTCTGGAAAAGATGAAGAACGAGTGATTTCAGGACGAGCAATTATTTCACGTATGGAAGGAGAGTTTACCAGATTACGACAGATTTATGGAAATTATATCGTATTGTATGGAATTGATGGAGATGAAGAATGGAAAAATAGACAAACTAGATTTGTAAGACCAGTATATACAGACCAAGTATTACGATTAAAATTTACAATTTCAGATAAACGAGACATTGATGAAGAATATGGTTTGATTAGCGTTGATTTTGAAGCAACCTTTGAGGATGGAGAATTAGTTTTAACATCAAAGAGAAATCTTTACAGAATTAAAAAAGAGCCACCGAATCGATAATCAACTTTACAGCAGCGGCTAAAAGAACTATTGTTACAAGAATTTTTAATTTTCTCTCTTTAATTTCTAATGACAATCTGGCACCAAGTAAACCACCACAAAATGCACCAATTGCTAAGAAAAACGCTTGTAAATAATCAGGATGTCCTAACGCAGAATGTACTAAAAGACCGCTAAGAGAGGCAAACATCAAAACAAGTTGTGCAGTAGGTGCAGCCTTTCTCATAGGAATACCAATTCCAATAACCATCAATGGAACAAAGACAATTCCGCCACCAATTCCAAACAAGCTAGAAATTATTCCAGCAAAGAAGCTTGCACCTGCAGAAATTATCATCATTAATGCGGTTTGATTATATGGTTTTTCGCCAATTGCACGTTTAAGAAATATGTAAACTGCAGAAGCAATCAACACAAATGCAAATAGAATCTGAAAAGCGACAGGAGTCATTACATCAGATACAAAAGCACCTAAAATTGTTCCAGGAATACACATCAGACCAAGCTTTATTCCAATTCCAAATTCAACACGTTTTTGACGTGCATATGAAATAGTTGACGCTACAGAATTACTAAACGCTGCAAAAAGGCTATTACTTGCTGCAAGAGATGGAGGAAATCCTGCAAATGTCATTACAGGAACTGCAATGATTCCGCCACCAAGTCCTACAATAGAACCAAGCACACCTGCTGCAAATCCCAATGGAATTAACCATAAATTTTCATACATTGTAAGTTAGGACAGAAGATCATGAGGTATATTAGATTTAGGAAAAAATAGTTAACTGCTATGACAATGTATGGATACTATGGCTCAAGCATTTGTTTTAATTAATTGCGAATTAGGCTCAGAAGAACAAATTATCTCAGAGCTAAAAACATTTCCAGACATTAAAGAAGTTCGTGGCACATTTGGGGCATATGATATAATTGCAAAAGTATCTTCAGAATCAATTGAAAAAATTAGAGAAACCATTACATGGAAAATACGTAAAATCGAGAAAATTCGTTCTACACTAACACTAACTAAAATTGAAGAACAAGGAAAATAATTATTCTACAGGACCAATATAGAAAATAACACTAACATCAGTTCTAATCTCTTCATCACCAGACATTATTGGTGCAGATTTCATTGAGGATTCTGCAAATCCATCAAAGGATGCACGCATTGGGCTATCATAATATGGTACCGAATTGTCATGAATGATAATAGATTTTACTCCAACAATTTTTTGTTTTAACGGAACAAGTGCTTTCTCTGCCTTTTGTGTAGCATCAGTTATTGCATCAGCAATTAAATTATCACTAATGTTTTGGAATTTCTCATCAGATAATTGAAATGATACATTGTCAACGCGGTTTGCACCCGAAGATACTGCAACATCAATTATGTTTCCAGCAGAATCAATTTTATCAGTTTGTATAGACAAGATGTTAGATACACGATATCCAATTAGAATTTGTTTATCTTTTGAATCTGAAAAATCATACATAGGATATATTCTAAAATCAGATGTTTGTATATCGTCTCCCGATATTCCAGAATTAGTTAATGATGAAATAACAGAATTTAATGAATTAGAATTTTGCGATAGAGATTCATTTGCTGTTTTTGCTTCAGATTCAACTCCAAGAACTATAGTTAATTTATCAGATTCAGAAGAAACAGTTGCACTACCAGTTACAGATATTGTGTTTTCTGAAGGATCATATTTTTTTATCCAATGTTCAATTAATTGATCACTCATTTCAAAATCAACATTCTGAGATACGGCTTGATTTTCATATTGAGTTAGAGTTACAGCAAAGGCTAAAACAAATACAACACCTACTATCACAGCTATGTTGATGCGAGTATCCATGCAAAGTATCAAAAGAGATACTATAAAAATTCACGAGTCAAAGAAGGTATTGAAATGAAAGATATTCCATTGCTTGATCCAGTTACAGAATTAAAAAAATTGTTTGATGCAAAGAAATTTGATGCATCAATAGAATTTTGTCAAAAATTATTAGAAAAAGACCCAAATGATCCTATCGCACTACAAAATATCAGTACAGCATACTATGCAGTAGGCGCATATGAAGATGCCATCAAATGTTGTGATAAAGCATTAGAAAAAGATCCAAACGAAGAACATGCAATAAAAAATAAAATGCTTGCATTAGAAAAATTAGAATTACATGATAAAGTCTTGGAATGTTGTGAAATCTTATTATCAAAAAATGAAAAAGATGTAGATGCTTTAGTCACAAAAGGTATTGCGTTTAACAAAATAGGAAAACATGAAGATGCGTTAACATTGTATGATTTGGCTTTAGAGTTAGATAAAACAAATGTAGATGCGTTGATGAATATGGCAGTAACATTGAGTTATTTGAAAAGATATCAAGATTCTATTCCATATTATGACACAGTGCAACAAATTATGCCAGAGTTTTCTAGAGCCGCAGTTGAAAAATCAAATGCATTCAAAGAATTAGGAAGAGAAGATGATGCATTTTTAGCTGCACAAGGAATGCGATTGAAAGATGCAGAGCAACTAAAACAAGAGGCAAAAGAAAACAAATATTCAGTACAACATGCTTTTCTTCTAAAAAGATACAAAAAAGTTCAAAAGAACAAATAACTACATTTTTTCAGGTGCGTCAATTCCAAGTAAGCCAAGAGAAGATTTCAAAGTTTTTTGGAACGATACAACAAGACATAATCTAGCATTTAGTAATTCAGGTGTTTCAGATTTCAATACTTTAACATGTTCATAAAATGAAGAAAATGTAACTGCAAGATCGTATGAATATTTTGCAATAACTTTCGGAGATAAGTTGTTAACTGAATCATTAATCTGAACATCAAACATTGCAATTTTTTTAATTAGATTTTTTTCATATTCAGAAGATAATATTTCAAATTCTGAATCAAAGTTTGGTTTTGATTCTGTTTTTTCAAGAATTCTCGAAGCACGAGCATATGAATATTGGATGTAGCTACAAGTATCACCTTCTAATCGAAGAGAGTTTTTTAGATCAAACGTAATTATTTTATCAAGATCTGGTTTTATCATTTCATAACGAATTGTTCCTACCGCAACAGTATTAGCAATTTTTTGTAATTCAGATTCAGATAAATCATCATTACGACTTTTTGATTCATCATACACACGATTTGTAAGAGTTTCAAGAACAGTGTCGGCATTAACGTACAATCCTTTTCGACCAGACATTTGTGCAGATTCACCATCCACAGTCAATCCTAACGATTTTACCGTATCTGCACTCAAAGTAACTGATTCATACCCAAGATGCGTATATGCACCTTCTTCTTTGAATTTTGCCATAAGACTAGAAACGATTTTTTGTAAACGAATTTGTCTATTATCAATTACAGTGATAACTTTTTTCCCAGATAGATTTAGTTGATTTTCATCAGTAATGTCATCCAAAGTAGTTTCATAAAGTGTTTGAGAATTTTTTTGTGTGGAGTGAATTTTATAAGAAAATGGGTCGTCAACTAGACCAAGTTTCCAAGCGGCATAAGGAATATCTTTTGCAATATATGTTGCAACACCATTACTTCTAACTAGGATTTTATCATCTTCACCATCAGCAGGAATTACCCAACATCCAGCATTATCACCAGATTCTTCGTATTTTATTTGATTATCAGATTTTAATTTTTCAAAGATTTTTTCCCATAATTTTGAATGTATAATTTGAGATTCATAGTTGAGGCAATCATAGAAAACTCCAAGATTCCAAACTGTTTTTAGTTGTTCATTCAATACTTTTCGAGTAATTGATTGTGCCATTTTTGAAATGTCACTAGTGTTATCTTCAATTTGTTTTAGAATTTCATGTCGTTTTTCTTCCAATTTTTTATCAGTTTCATATTTTTCAGTTGTTTTTACATATACAGTATCACCACAATAATGATCAAATTTTTCATTGTTAGGTGGTTCTTGTGAAAAACCAAGCTCTGTAAAACCAACAATGATATCAGCAACTTGAAGACCAGAATCATCTACATAATTTAGTACATTAACATCAAAGTTTCCTTTACGTAAAATTTTTGATATAATATCACCTAAGATTACATTTCTTACATGACCAACATGTAGAGCTTTGTTTGGATTTACAGAAGTGTGTTCTACAACGATTTTTTCATTATTTCCTAAATTTAGAAAACCATAATTTTCTTTTAATGATTTTGAAATAACACCTCCATTAAATTTCGCATAATCAATATTGAAATTTAAATATCCACTTGGATGTGATTCAACATTTTTTATTTCAGGTAAATCATCAAATTTGTATAATTTTGAAAGATCTTTTGAAATATCTTGAGGGCTTTTTTTGAGTTGTTTTGAGAGTAAAAATGAGACATTGCAAGTAATATCTCCAAATCCAGATTTTGCCGCCTCAACAGAGAATGGAACAGAGGTAAGATTTTGAGAATCTAAAATTTCAGCGGTCTTTTTACGAATATTTTCAAGTAATTCAAGGAAAACCATTAGTTAGAATTCTGATTTAATCATATCTAAGCCTTCCAATACCCCTTCACCTGAATTCTTTGTAGTAACAATTTTGGCAATTTCCTTTAATTCAGGAATGGAATTATTTACTGCAATGTTATTTTTTACAATTTGGAATAAAGGAACATCAGTTTCACTATCACCCAATGCAATCGTATCTTCCAGATCTGCATTAAGCATTTCAAGAGCTTTAATCAAACCAGATCCTTTGTCAACACCACGAGAATTGATGTGGTATGCAAAACCACTATCAAACAAACCTACATTGAATCCATTCTCATCTAATGATTTTTGTGCATTTTTTATATCAAAAGTTCTATCTAAAACAACTTCAGTAAGTCGAGGAAATACAGGTTTTTCTTTAATTGATGCATCAACTGTTTCTTTAAGAAATGAAAATGCTTTTTCACATTCTTGTTTATCGCCTATTAATTTATGAGTCATTACTTCTCCATGAGTTATGCAACCACCATTTTCTCCAACTCCAAGCAAAGTTAATCCACCAAATATTGAGAGAAGATATGCCTCAATTGATGAACGACCAGTTACAAAGATAACATGATGCCCATCATTTTTTAAATTTCTTAGTTTTTCCAATGCCTGAAGATGTATTTTACCAAAACCATTCAATGTAATTGTGCCATCAATATCTACAGCTAAAACTTTTTTCTTCATTGATCTTTCGTTTTGCATGCCATTAATGAGTAAAGCGTTAAGAAACCTTTCATAATGGCAGATTTTTTACTAATTGAGTACAATGGGAATTCCTGAGAAGATCAAAGCTATTCAAGATGAAATACATCGAACACAACTAAACAAAGCTACCGAACATCATATCGGATTACTCAAAGCAAAAATTGCCAAACTGAAAAGAGAACAAGAAGCAGAGCAAGTGAAAAAAAGTGCAAAGAAACAAGATGGGTTTGATGTTAAACGGACGGGAGATGCTACAGTAGTTTTTATTGGATTGCCTAGTGTTGGTAAATCCACATTATTGAATAGATTAACAGGCTCAAAATCAGCAATAGGAGCATATCAGTTTACCACATTAACAGTTGTGCCAGGAGTGATGAATTATAGAGGTGCCAGAATTCAAGTTCTTGACCTGCCAGGAATAATCAAAGGTGCATCAACAGGAAAAGGTTTAGGAAAAAGAATCCTATCAGTTGCAAGAAGTGCAGATATTGTGTTGCTGGTGTTAGATGTTTTTCAACCATACCACGAAGATGTTCTCATAAACGAATTAGGAAATATAGGAATTAGACTGAATCAATCACCACCAAACATTGTGATTGAAAAATCAAATACGGGCGGAATTGCAGTAGCGCAACAAGTAAAATTAAAAAAAATGTCAGAGAAATTATTAAAAGAAATCCTAAATATTTACGGATATACCAGTGCACGAGTAGTAATTAGAGAAGATATAGAATCAGAACAATTAGTGGATTTCATAAATGGTAACAAAACATATGCAAAAGCAATTACAATTTTAAATAAAATTGATCTAGTAGACGATAAATTTGTTAAAAATGTCTCAAAAAAATTAAAAACAGATTTCATACCAACTTCTGCAGATTCAAATAAAAATATCAATGAGTTAAAAGAAAGAATCTACAATGAATTAGAATTCATTCGAGTTTATCTTAAACCAAAAGGAGGAGAAACTGATTTTAAAGAACCACTAATAGTTAGAAAAGGAAATACGGTCAGAGATGTGTGTAACAAACTTCATAGAAATTTAAAAAAAGATTTCAGGTTTGGGTTAGTTTGGGGCGAAAGTGTGAAATTTGGAGGACAACGAGTGGGTCTAAATCATGTTTTAATTGACGAAGATGTTTTAACAATAATTAAACGAAAATGATACTAGAAAAATCATTTTATGAACGTGAAACAGTAACAGTTGCAAAAGAATTGATAGGTAAAACAATTGTAAGAAAAATTAGAGGTCAAGAATTAACAGGCATAATTACAGAGACCGAAGCTTATAGAGGAAAAGATGATCCTGCAAGTCATGCGGCAGTGAAAATGACAAATAGAAATGAAGTGATGTTTGGACCGGTGGGCATATCTTATGTGTACTTCACATATGGCATGTATTTCATGCTAAATGTTGTAGCAAAAAGTAAAAAACAAAATGCAGGTGCAGTTCTGATTCGAGGATTATATCCGCAAAAAGGATTAAAGATAATGATCAAAAACAGAGGATTGGATAAAATAGACATAATTTCAAACGGCCCAGGAAAGCTCACCATGGCTTTTGGAATAACAAAAAAGGAACACAATAAAGACATCACAAAAAAATCGTCAATTTACATAAAAGAAGGAATTAAACCAAAAAAAATCAAAACAGGTCCGAGAATAGGGATTTCTAAAGGATTAGATAAAAAATGGAATTTCAGTATTGACCCAAAAGATTATTTTTAATTTTTATCATCATCTTCTAGAGTCCAAGGAAGAAAGCGTCCAAGTATACGACTCCAATCCATTCTTAACATCAATACAACTACAGCAGTCATTGCAGCACCAAAAACTACAATGCCAATAATTATTGGTGTAGGATCATCCAAATCTTCAGGTTCTGTAATTCCAAACATTTCAAAGATTGGATCAACCACAGGACCGCTCAAATAATGAGCCAGTATAACGATTGCATAACATAAAACAAGTTTTCCTGTTAAAGTTGCTATAAAAAATCGTAATGGATTGTATTTTGCTAATCCTAGTGGAACATATATGATATCATCTGGAATTGGAGTAGCTGCAGCAACAAATGCAGCTGCGGCACCATATTTTTTAACTAATCTTTGAAATGGCAACATACGTTGTTTTGTTTTTTCTGACATAATTTTTCTTCCACCATAACTAATTACAAAAATTATTTGTTTTGCAACAGTAGCAGTAACTGCAGCAATTATTGCAAGTATATGAAGATCAAATTGATCACCGACAGACATTGTAACTAATAAAATGAATGATGGAATTGGGACAAATGGAATTAATGACCCAAAGAAACTAACTAATGCTAAACCAAGATACCCAACCTCTGAAGAAAAGAATGGAAGAAAATCCCAAAGATCCAATAGATAACGAGATCTATAACTGTATATAAAAAAATGCAATTAAGATCACTAAAATATTCGAAAATGAGCAATTACGTAAATGACTGAAAACGAAGACTATGAAATTGCAGATTTGATATCAAAAATCAGTCCATACATAAGATTTATCGGAGTAGTTAGCAAAACTGGAGAACTACTTTCTTACTTCAGAAGAGAAGATTTAGACCCATTATTAGACTCAAAAAAGACACAGTATCAATTTGCACAAATTGCCATAAAGACAGAACTTGAAGAACAGTTTGATGAACAATTAGGAGATACAGAATTCGTATGGGAAGAAAGGACAAAAGTTCAAACAATTGCATTTGCCATCTCATCAAAGAGAATTTGGATAACAATTGACAAAAAGGTAATTCGTTCTGAAATGCTAAGAATTATCGATTCATGCCTTCCTATTGTGAAGCGTTATTCATAAAATAGTCAATTAATAATAGATCGGTTTCTATACTAGCAAAAATTAAAAAAAATATGGTCAAATACACATGCAAAAGCTGTAAGACAGATTGTGATGATATTACAGAACATATGTTAAAAGTACATAAATTCACAAAATGGATTATGGAATTACAACTTAAAACAAATCCAAATACATACAAAAATTGTTTTGAAAAGAAAGTTTAGAAACATAGAACAAGTTTTTGTAATTTTTAATTATCAAAGTATATTCATATATTAAAAAAATTTGTGTTAGACTTTAAATTAATAATAATAAAATCAAAATCATGGACCGAAGAATTTGGGACAACATGGCAATTGATTATGATAAAAGTGTAGAAAATAATGAGAGCTCAATAATTGCAAATTATCTCAAAAGAGAAATTGAGATTTTAACAAAAATTTGTCAAAAGATTTGTAATTCAAAAGAAAATTGTTCAATTATTGATATGGGCGCAGGTACAGGACGAGTGATATTTGGATTAGATGAGAAGATACATCAAAATACAATCCAATTTTGCGGTGTAGAAATATCAGAACCTATGTTAAATTATGCCAATCAAAAGAGTCAAGATCATAAAAAAAATTCAAATATCGAGTTTCTAAAATATGATTTAACAGATCCTGATCTACCAGAATATTTTGATTCAGATAAAACAAATATTGTTATGTGCTTGTACAATACACTTGGAGTCATACCTTCAGAAAAACGACAGAGATTCATCGATAATATGAGAAATATAGCTGGTGAAAAAGGAGCAACAATACTTACAACCTTTAATGGAGATAATTTTGATTTTGTAGCACCAAAAATGTACAATCCTATGATGCCAATGATAAAACAAATTGATGAGAATTCTTTTGATGCTGAAAACAGAGTATTTCAAAATGGACTTGGTTTTCGTAGCCAATGGTTTACCAAAAAAGAATTGAAATCTATGTTACATTCAGACATAGAACCAATTCCAATTGATGTAATGATTAATCAAACCTCTTACACATTTGGTAATGTGTTTGTAGATAGATCTATTTGAGAAAAATTTTGATTAAAAATACTTTGGAGGTTCGTGACTTCCACATGGATGAATATTTTCGCCTTCATCTTCACAGGTCTCAATATGACATTTCATAATCTTTAATTTTTTTACTAATAAAAAAAGAATCGTCTTATTCATGAAATTGAGAAGATATGGTTGACTTTTTTAGTAGGCGCATTATCTAACAATATGACCGATTCAGAAGAAGATAGATTTGAGACAATATCTATTGAATCAAAAGTTAGAGAAGGAGTATTTCATAAAGTTGTTAAAGATTTAGAAACTGGAAAAGCTGTTTCTTGTTCTTGTAAATGCTGGAGTAAAGGAAACAAGCCTTGCTACGGCATGAAAACTATCGGTTATGACTAGACATTTCTATTCATAAAGTTGACCAATTAGTGTTGGCTATAAGAAAATTCTGAGATTTCGTGCTTACAAATCAGACAGAAATTTACAGTATTATCTAAGATGTGATTAAAAAATAAAAGAGAAAAATCCGTTAGCAGGCCATACATGAGCTTAGGCATGTATGGTCTTACAGCCAACATTGAAAATTATTTGTTTAGAATATTAAGTTAGTCGATTGTTCTAATTTTTGCAGGTATTTCTTATTCATAAAGCCAGCATGAAACATAGCCACTTTTAGTTTTAATTTTTGGAGGATCTTTTTTACATTTTTCCATTGCTTCAGGGCATCTATCAAAAAATTTACAGCCTTCAGAGGGATTTACCAGATTTGGAGGAGTGCCAGGAATAAATTTTGGTTTTGTGTTTTTGGATAAAACAGGAATTGATTCTAAGAGTCCTTTTGTGTATGGATGTTTTGGGTCAAGAAATATTTCTTCAGAAGTTCCAAATTCAATCATTTGACCACCATACATGATTCCAATTTTTTCAGCAACCTCAGATAGTACAGCTAAATCATGAGATATGATCATAAATGATTGGCCATCTTTTTTTAATTTTTTAAAAAGATTAACAATTTGAGCTTGAATTAATACATCAAGTGCAGTTGTAGGTTCATCTGCAATTACAAATTTTGGTTTTAAAATCAACGCCATTGCAATGATTACCCTTTGTTTCATTCCTCCGCTTAATTCATGAGGAAATTTCTTCAATACAGTTTCATCAAGATTTACAGAGTTTAGAGATTCAATTATAGATTGTTTTAAATCACCTTCAAAATTATGTTGTTTTAAAACTTCTTCAAATTGCTCTTGTATAGAAAAAACAGGGTCTAGAGAATTCATTGCACCTTGAAATACCATAGAGATTTCCTTCCATCGAATATTTTTATTAAAATCAGAATCAGACACATCTAACAATGATTTTCCATCAAATTGGATTTTCCCAGAATAAATTTTTCCATTTGAAATCATTTGAATTATTGATAACCCAAGAGTGCTTTTTCCACATGCACTCTCACCTGCAATTCCAATTGATTCTCCCTTATCTATTGCAAAAGTAACATCTTCGAGTGCATGAACTAATCCTTTTGAGGTGTTATACCGAGTAGTAAGATTTTCAATTGAAATAAAACTCATATTTTTAGTTAGAAGAGCTTTGATTAAGTTTTTACTTGTGTATATTTTCAATATTACATGGAGATTTCAAGAACACACCTTATTGAAGAATTAAACTCATCAATGGAAGGAAATGACGTAGTTTTTGGAGGATGGGTAGTAGATCTACGTAAGCTTGGAAAAATGGCATTTTTGACTGTAAGAGATGTTACAGGAATGTGTCAAGTTATAGTAAAAGGTGATTCAATGAGTTTGCTAGAAGGATTAAACAGACAAAGTGTTGTAAGAATATCTGGCAAAATACAAGCTAGTAAAGCAAAAGATTTTGATTTTGAAGTTTCTGCAACAGAAATTCAAATTCTTGCAAAAGCAGAATATCCTCTCCCAATAGACCCAATTGGAAGATTAGAAAGTGACATCGATAATAGATTAAATTCAAGAGCTCTAGATATGAGAAATCAAAAAACAGCATCAATCTTCAAGTTAAGAAGTAAAGTTTTAGCATCCATTAGAGAGACGCTCATAAAAAGAAAATTCATTGAGATAAACACACCAAAAATTATTGGCAGTGCAAGTGAAGGAGGTGCCGATTTGTTTGGTCTAGATTATTTTGGTCAACAAGCATACCTAGCCCAGAGTCCACAATTATACAAAGAACAGATGACAATTGGACTAGAAAGAGTATTTGAGATATCATCATTTTATAGAGCAGAGAAATCACATACAGGAAGACATCTGAGTGAATTCACTAGTGTGGATATTGAGGCTGCCATGATGGATTATACAGATGTGATGGATGTTTTAGAATCAATTGTAATAGATGTTTTCAAAAACACATCAGAAAATTCAAAAACAGAACAACAAGAAATTGGTCATGAGATAAAAATTCCAAATTCTCCTTTTGAGAGAGTAACATACACCCAAGCACTAGATGAACTAGGAAGCATGGATATAAAATTAGAATTTGGAGAAGATTTACAAGATTCTCATCTTCGTAGTTTAGGAGAAAAACACCCAGGATTCTTCTTTTTAACAGACTGGCCTATGAAACTAAAACCATTTTACATTCATGAAAAAGATGATGATCCAACACTTTCACGCTCATTTGATTTGCAATATGGATATCTAGAACTATCATCAGGAGGAAGAAGATTACACAATCCTGAACAATTAAAATCAAGATTGAAAGAACAAGATCTGGATCCTTCAAGCTTTGAAGAACATCTTAAAACATTTGGATGGGGAATGCCACCACACTCAGGCTGGGGCATGGGATTAGATAGACTAATGACAGTTTTAATTGGAATTGACAATGTCAGAGAGGTAGTTTTGTATCCAAGAGATCCTGACAGGCTCAAACCATAGAAAAAATTAAATCAAAAAAACAAACAAAAATGACAAAATTAGATATCATCTAAATCGTATTTTCAAAAATCATAATGACAACAGCAGAACGTAGTAGAGCAGCAAGATTAGGATGGATCCATCATGATGTTGAAGCCCTCAAACGAAGCATTGCATCAGTAAAAGGCTGGGAAACCAGAAGAAGTAATTATTAGATATCTATAATCTACTAGTAATTTCTTTGGTAAATTCTTGCGTGGATTTTTCTCCACCGATATCTTTAGTGGTAATGCCCGATTTTATTAAATCCAAGACTATTGTTTCAAGTTTTGTTCCAGCAGAAATACAAGCAGAATCGTTATTTTTTGAACCTAACCAATCAAGCATCATTTTTGTAGATAAGATAAATGACGAAGGATTTGCAATTTGTTTTCCGGCGATATCAAATGCCGCACCGTGAACTGGTTCAAATAAACCAAAATTATCACCTAAATTTGCAGCTGGTGCCATACCTAATCCACCAACTACCTGTGATGATTCATCAGATAAGATATCTCCAAACAAGTTTGTGGTTACAATTACATCAAATTCATGAGGAGAGCGAATTAAGTTCATAGCACATGCATCTACATACATTTGATCAAATTTAACATCAGGATACTCTTTTGAGACATCTTCACAGGCACGAGAAAATAACCCATCAGTCATTTTCATGACGTTTGATTTATGAACACATGTGACCTTTTTTTCTTGATTTCTAGTCATTGCAGTTTCAAATGCGTGTTTTGCAATTCTTTTTGAAGCTTTTTCACTAATTATTCTTAAAGCAACTGCAGTGTCATCCACTTGAAATTCTTGACCAGTGTATAGGTCTTCAGTATTTTCTCTGACAATCACCAAATCAATATCATCTCTTAATGCAGGAGTATTTGGGTATGATTTTGCAGGGCGAATGTTTGCATAAAGATCTAATTTTTGTCTTAATGCAACAATCACATCTTTAGCACTTTCTCCAACAGGAGCTTTCAAACATGCATCAGATGTTTTGATTGATTCAAAAACATCATCAGGTAATGCTTTACCGCTTTTTTCAAGTGCAGCATCTCCAGCTACAAGAGGTTTAACATCAAATTTTACATTTAATTTATCATGAATTGTATCTAAAATTGTTGTTACAGATTCAGATAATTCAGGACCGATTCCATCACCAGTAATTAACGAAATATTATACATACACAATCACCTAAAATTTTGTAATGATTAAATCTTCTTCTCTTTTAGGAGATTTTTCAACATGATACGATTAATTCCATCAACCATTGCTTGAACGCTTGTTGTAACAATATCTTCACCAACAGATTTTGATGAAATAATATTACCACGTGCATCTTCAACTTTTACAGTAACTTCACATAATGCATTAGCACCACCAGAAATAGAATCTAATTTGTATTCTTTTAATCTAACTTCATCGGCAATTTTAATTGTAATTTTCTGAATTGCATTTAATGCAGCATCTACAGGACCTACACCATAATCAGTTGCTGTAAATTCTTGACCATCTACATTTAATTTTACAAATGCATAAGGCATGATTCCTACTCCAGTGGATACAGAAAATCCTGTTAATTGTACAATTCGTTTTAATTTATTTTCACCAATTACTTCATTGGCCATGGATAACAATTCAACTTCAGTAACTTGTTTACCTTGATCACCTAATGCTTTTACTTTTTCTAAAATCTGTTTTGTTTGTTTGTCGTTAGGCTCAACACCATATTCTTTGAGCATTGCATTCATACCATGAATTCCAGCATGTTTTCCTACCTGTAACCAACGAGTTCTGCCTACAATTTCAGGGCTAATAGGCTCGTATGTTAAAGGATTATTCAATACACCATGAGTGTGTATTCCGGATTCATGACCAAATGCATTTTCACCAACAATTGCTTTGTTTGGTTGTACAGACATGCCTGCTAATTTTGAGATGTATCTAGAAGTTTCATAGATTAATTTTGTATTTATGTTAGTTTCCCATTTACTTTCAAATTCTAAACTGTGTAATGCCATAACAAACTCTTCCAAGGATGCATTTCCTGCACGTTCACCAATTCCATTAATTGTGACATGTGCACATGATGCACCTGCTTGTACACCAGAAATTGCATTTGCAACAGCTAAACCAAAGTCATTATGACAATGTACACTAATTGGTAATTTTGATATCTCGATTGCATCTTTTGTGATTTCACCAATGTATTGAGGAGTAGAATAACCCACAGTATCAGGAATATCGATTCTGTCAGCACCTGCACTAGCAACAGCACCAAAAACTTTTTTCAAGAATTCTCTATCAGTTCTGGTTGCATCTTCAGCAGAGAACTCCACTTGTAATCCACGTGATTTTCCATATTCAACAGCCTCAATTGCTTTTTCTAAAGCTTCATCACGAGACATTTTTAATTTATGTTCTAAATGAATGTCAGATGTTGCAATGAAAGTGTGGATGTAGTTTAATCCACAGTCTACTGCAGCATCAATATCTTTTTTATTAGTTCTTGCTAATCCACATAATTCTGCATTAAGTCCTTCCCCAACAATTAATTTTACACCCTCTTTTTCTCCGTCAGATATAACAGGAAAACCAGTTTCAATTGCATCAACACCTAATTCATCAAGTTTTTTTGCAATGTTTAATTTTTTTTCTGGAGACAATGAAACACCAGGAGATTGTTCACCATCACGTAAAGTTGTATCAAAAATTCTAATGTTCATGTTCTTCACGCTCCAATGCAGTAATTCCGGTTCTTGCCATTTCTTTGATACCAAACTTCTTTGCCAATTCTTCAAAGGCAGATATTTGATGAGGCGTGGCAGTCATCTCCACCATGATAGATTCTTTTTTTGCATCATGTGTTGTAGCAGAATATGCACTAGCTAATTTGTTAATCTCCATGCTATCTTCTGGTTTACTAACTTTAATCTTAAACATTACCAACTCTCTATATACTGAATTATTGACATCTAACCTACGAACCTCAATTGTGTCAATCATTTTGTCAAGTTGTTTGACAATTTGGACTATTTGTTTCTCATCTCCAATGGTGGTGATTGTCATTCTAGAATATTTTTTGTCTTCAGTGACACCTACAGAAATACTATCGATGTTAAAATTACGTGATCTAAAAAGATGTGTAACCTTAAACAATATTCCAGGTTTATTTTCCACTTTGATTGATAAAATTGCCCAAACCATTTTGCATCACTATGAAGGTAATATCATATCCTTTAATCCAGTTCCTGGTGCAACAAATGGTAAAACATCTTCTTCAGGATCAATTGGGATATCAATTACAGTAGCTACGTCACTGTTTAATCCATCTTTGATTGCCTTTTCAAGTTCATCCATTGATTGTGCACGAATTCCTTGTGCGCCATATGATTCAGCTAATTTAACATAATCAGGACATTTCTTAAGATCAACACCGACCATTCGACGGTCATAGAAGGTTCTTTGCCATTGTGCAACCATTCCCAAAGTATAGTTGTTGATTAAGAAAACAATTACAGGTAAACCTTCTAAAACAGAAGTTGCAAGTGAGTTTTCGGTCATGTTAAAACTACCATCACCTGCAATGTCAACTACAGGTACATTAGGACGTGCAGCTTTTGCACCGATTGCAGCAGGGAATCCCCATCCCATAGTTCCTAGACCAGTAGAACTAAAGAAAGTTCCAGGATGTATTGCATCAAAAAATAATGATGCCCACATTTGATGTTGGCCTACTTCAGTTGTAACTATAGATTCTTTTGGAAGTACCTCTCTTAATTTTCTGAGAATTTTTGCAGCACCCATTTCTCCTGGATGTATTTTTAAATTTTCACGCCAATACTGTTTTGTTTCTTTAACATGTTTTAACCAAGGATTATCATCAGAAGCTCTGACTGCTTTATCCATCAATATTTTCCCTAATATTCTCAAAGATGTACGAACATCGCCAACTACAGCTACAGAAGTTGTTTGATTCTTTCCAATCTCTGCAGGATCAACATCCATGTGTATAATTTTCAAGTTCTTTTCAAATTCTTCAAATGTTCCTACAGAACGGTCTGAAAATCTTGTACCAATTGCTAATACACAATCAGCTTCAGTCATCAATTTATTGGCTTCAGCATGTCCGTGCATTCCAATTGGCCCTAATGATAAAGGATGGTTTTCAGGAAATGCACCCTTACCTTTGAAGGTGGTTACTACAGGAATCATTAATAATTCAGCTATTGATTGTAATTCTGCAAATGCAGATGAAATTATTACGCCACCTCCAGCAAGAATAATTGGTTTTTGTGCAGACAACAACATTTCTGCGGCGCGCATAGTGTTTTGTATGTCAGGATCAGTCCATGGATGATATCCAGGAACTCTAACTTCATCAGGAAATGGGATATTACCTTCATTTTGTTGAACATCTTTTGGAATATCTAATAATACAGGACCAGGTCTGCCAGTTTCAGCAATATAGAATCCTTGTTTAACCATTGTTGGAATTTCTTCAGGAGTTCTAGGTTGGTATGAATATTTCAATGCAGGATTTGCCATTCCAATTATATCACTTTCTTGAAATGCATCTTTTCCAATCATTGCAACAGGTACTTGTCCAGTAACTGCAACCATTGGTGCAGAATCTGCCTGAGCAGTTGCAATTCCAGTTAACAAATTTGTCGCACCAGGACCAGAAGTTGCAAAACATACACCAGGTTTTCTGCTAACTCTACCAAAACCATCTGCCATATGTGCAGCAGATTGTTCATGTCTTACTAAGATATGACGAATGTTACTTTTCCCAAATTCATCATACATTGGAAGGTTCGCACCTCCCGGTAGACCGAAGACTTCCTTTACTCCTTCTTTTTCCAATGCTTTCATTAGCGCAGTTGCGCCGATCATAGTTTCATTCATTTTATTATTATCACTCATAATCCTAATTTAAAACGTGTAAATTGGATTTAATTTACAGCAGCAGGTCAACTAGCAAAGAGATACCAAAAGTGCTAATTGTTGCTTGTTCTTGCAATGTAAACTAAAAACGGGAGGTGCACCTATAAAGATTCCTTTTTGAGAAATGACATACATGCCCGAACAAGAAGAAATTATAAAAATTGTAGAATCATTTTTTGAGATTGGGAAATCAAAAAAATTAGAAAAATTAAAAGATATTCAGTTTAATGATTCAACTTTTTCAAGTTTTAGCGATGTACCTCCATATGATCTAAAAGATTTTGCTACAACAATTGCATTAGAAGAATTAAGATTTGTCAGTATTTCAGATTATGATTATAAAATAAATAATCTTAAAATAAGTATATTTGGCGAAACTGCAATAGTAGCTTTAGAGTTAATTCAAAAAGGAATGTTAGTAGATACTCAAAAGTATACAGGTCAACATATTACAATTGAAGGAAGAGCAACATTTGTTTTAATAAAAAAACCTACTTGGAAAATTGTTCATATCCACCTGTCA
>CABXGK010000003.1 GCA_902511735.1 uncultured marine group I thaumarchaeote | reverse complement strand
TAACTCGTACAAAATTAAGAAAATTAATCATTGAACATCATAAATTCTATACTCAATATTATGGGACTGATGTTGTGATTAACCCACGAATGAATATGTGCGAATATAATATCCACGAACTCTACAATCTATTAAAATAATTTTTTCATTTTTGGGCTTCTAAGTCAAATATGTATGCTCCCGTCGGGATTCGAACCCGAGTCTCAGGCGTGAAAGGCCTAAATGCTTGACCGGACTACACTACAGGAGCTTAAAATTCCGGCTCTTCTAATCCATAAAACTTTTTGTAATCACAAGCTTTTTTATCCTAAATCCAAGAACATCATTCATGGGTTCTCTAATCAAACAAATCGATCAAATTATTGAAGAGAAAAGTTTACTCAAACATCCATTTTATGAGATGTGGTCTGATGGAAAACTGGAACTAGAATCACTAAAGGGTTATTCTAAAGAATATTATCAATTAGTCAAACAGGTCCCACAATTCATGGAACCATTGGTAAATGATGCAACTCCTGAAATGAAAGATGAGCTAATTCAGAACATGAAAGAAGAAGCCGAGCACATTCCTCTATGGGAGAAATTTGCAGGTTCTATGGGAATTTCTGAATCAGAACTACAAGGCTATCAAGGTCTTGAGAAAACCAACAAAGCAGTATCTAACTTGGATTCACTTATGAATTCTTATGATAATGGAGCATGTGCAATGTATGCATTTGAAAAAGAAATTCCTCAAGTAAGTCAAACCAAACTAGAAGGATTGAAAGAATTCTATGGCATTGATACAAAAGATGCAACAGAATACTTTGAAGAGCACATGACTGCTGACATTCGACATGCAGCATCATGGGAAAAAGTCATTAACGATACAAAATTGGATGACTCCTTGATGTTATCAACAGCACAAAAATCTGTTGACGCACAAAATCTCTTGTTAGACAGTTGCTACGAAGCTTACTGCTAATCTAACACTTTTTACCCAGTTGAAATTATTTTTTTCTAGGGCCCGTAACTCAGCCTAGTAGAGTACTCGGCTCATAACCGAGGAGCCATGGGATCGAAGCCCATCGGGCCCACTAAAATTTTAATTCCAGCTAAATTCTACTCGTATTGGCTGCAATGAAGAATCAGAGTTATACCTGATTAATGATGTAAAGGCATTTGACTGAGCTGCCTCAATTTACTCTATCTTGAACCTGCTTTAGTACATCTTGTGAGATTAATTTTTGCTCAAACAAGTTTTCTGCAATCTCTTTAACTGTTAAAAGACTGTGAAGTTTTACCCCTTCTGCTAGTAATGCTTCAGTTGCTCCTTCCATTCTATCGACTATTGCATATGCATCAGTTACAGTCATTTTTTCTTCTTTGATTGATTTTATTGCATTAATGACAGAGCCACCACTTGTAACAACGTCTTCAATCATTAACAGTTTCATGTCTTGACATGTGACACCTTCAACTGCTTTTCCTGTTCCATGTTCTTTTGCTTGTTTTCTTACATAGATGAGCGGTTTTAGAATTTCAGTTGCAAGTGATGCTGCAACTACCAATCCACCTGTCGGAACTGAAACTAGAGAGTGAAAGTTTTCAAACCCTATATCTTCTGCAATCAAATTTTGTAATCCCTTGATCATTTTTCTATAGTAAATTGGATAACTTGGAACTAATCTCAAATCAATATAATATGGACTCTTTTTTCCGCTTGCCAAAGTGAAATCTCCAAATCTGATAATCTTTTTTTCATAAAGAAATGCTGAAAATTCTTTAGCAAATTCCATGTTGTATGTTGTACAATTGTATTCAATATATGTTGATTATTCCAAAAATAGTATGTGTACTGCACCGCGAGCATTACCTGAATCATCATCACCATGTGCCCCTACCGCCAAATCATTTACTCCATTACCATCCCAATCTCCAAGGTTTACAACTGCTCTACCAAACCAATCAGCATCATCTAAAACAGGTCCATTTTCAGTTGAATCATTAATTTCTACAGTGGAGTCTATAGAACCATTCATGTTCATATGGAAAATGTGTACTGCACCACGATCATCGCCTCCACTAGAATCACCATTTTCATCCATTTCATCTTTTTCTGCACCAACTGCAATGTCATTTACTCCATCACCATCCAAATCTCCAATGTTTACAATAGATGTTCCAAAGTTATCACCACCGGCTAATTCAGGTCCATTTTCAGTGGAGTAATTAATCTCTTCAGTCGAATCCACAGAGCCATCAGTGTTCATGAACATAATGTGCACTTCACCTGCGTTATTGCCTCCTGACTCACCTGTATCCGCACCATGTGCACCAACTGCAATGTCATTTACTCCATCACCATTCAAATCCCCAATGTTTGCAATAGATATTCCAAATTTATCCTGGTTATTTATTGCAGGTCCATTTGCAGTATCATCATTAATCTCTACAGCTGCTTTTGGAAGACCATTTCCAGGGTCTTCATCCATAAACAAAATGTGTATGGCACCCTTATTGTTAGCTCCATTCATATCTGCACCAACTGCAATGTCATCTACTCCATCACCATTAAAATCCCCAATGTTTGCAATAGATCTACCAAATTCATCATCATCGTCTAAATCAGGTCCATTTGTAGTTGATGAGTTAATCTCTTCAGCTGCTTTTGCAAGACCATTTCCAGGGTCTTCATCCATAAACAAAATGTGCACTGCACCACGATTATTACCTCCTTCATTATCACCAGTTGCACCTACTGCTAAATCATCAAAACCATTATTGTCAAGGTCACCAATGTTTGCAATAGATCTACCAAAGAAATCATTACTAGCCAAATCAGGTCCATTTGTAGTTGATGAGTTAATCTCTTCAGTCGAATCCACAGAGCCATCAGTGTTCATAAACAAAATGTGCACTCCACCACGATTATTACTTCCATTATCATCAGCAGCTCCCACAGCCAAGTCATCTACTCCATCACCATTCAAATCCCCAATGTTTGCAACAGATGTACCAAAGGTATCACTGTTAATTAGTTCAGGTCCATTTGCAGTAGAGTCATTAATCTCTACAGTTTTGAGAACTGTTTTTGACCATGATGTATCTACTACTGCTGAACCTTTATCATAATTGGCACCTCCAAAAAATTGATGAGTTTTTCCTGTACTTTCTCCATCCAATGACACAGAAACATCTACAGTGTACAGATTATTTATCATCCAAAGTGTACCATCCTGACTAGTTTCACGTGCTAATATCTCATATCGTAAGAATCCATCTTTAGTGGTTCCAGAAAAAGTGTGAATTTGTCCTTCTTCATTATGTAATTCTATTTCTACATTCACACCATCCACAGTATATGATGCATTTCTGTCGAATTTTGGAGAAGCTTTAGGATATTTTTCAGCATTAAACACTAGGACATCTAAAACAAATTTCTTTTCTGGTGTAACTGTATCATATCCTTCTACTAACAACATTAACGGAACACTTTTTTCAATTTCAACAATTTCTTCAACAATTTCTGGAGTAGATACTTTGACTTCTATCAATCCTACACTTATCAAATATTGCACTGCATTGATGAAATCTGAATCTGGAATGTAGTCATCTGCCCACCATCCTGCAGTATTTCTCACCCAATCTGGAATAGTTTTGTCAGGTCCTGGGGGTGCCATTTCTGTTGGTGGAATGTTAATTATTCCATCTTTGATTAATGACTCTAATGCATTTGTAAAATCACTTTGAGAGATTTTTCTGTCTGCCCACCACTGTGCCGTATATTTCACCCAATCTGGAATCTCTTCAGAAAATGAAAAAGGAATCACAGACATTCCCATCACTAATATCAAAAGAAATCCGAGTTTATACAATGATTCCTTGAAAAATTAACTGGAATTAATTGGTATTGGCAATTTTCTCAAAAAAAAAACTAGAACGATCAAAAGATGTCTTTATCTTTACTAGTATTATGGATCAATTATGCCTGAAATCTGGTTGAACTATGGAAAAAATGAAGTCGTCTTAGATATTATGGCTGAAAATCTAGATGAAAGAATAGAGTTTGAAAAACCAGTAATTGATGACTCTGTGATAAATGAAAATCTAGAGGGATTAGATTTATCAAAACCAACTGAAATTGTTATTCAAAATTACAGTGAATCTATCCAAAAAACTCTTGATAAAATATATGAAAAATGTGAAATCAAATCATTTTCAAAACCAAAATTATCAGTTGATAAAAGAAATCTCCCGCAAGTAAAAGCAAACAATCCTGATACTGTAAGTATTAACGAATTTGAGGAACAGGAATTATCAAACTCAAATTTAGTATTCATTGGTGAGGCACAGTTTGATGGACTATTTGGATATGAAACGGTAGCAACAAGATTGCTCCGCAAGTTTGGAGCAGACAAAATGATAGAGGCATTTTCACATCGCTCAGGAAATACCCCAAACCCTGGTAAAGATTCTCCATCTATGAATGACGCAAAATCATTCACAGATGGCTTTGAGGTGTCATGTATTGAAATTACTGCAAACAAAAAAGGAATCTCAGGATTACAGGTTGGTCATCCATCAAAGACATCATCTGTAGCAAAAGAATTAGTAAAATCTACTGCAACCTTTGAAGAAAAATTCCGTACAATGATAATTAGTACCGGAAGAGATGCAAGCAATCAAACATTATCGTCTTCATTAAATTCAATATGGAACTTTTACACCTCGATTAAAAATCAGGGATTAATCATTTTAGTTGCTGAATGTATGGCTGGTTTGGGTTCTGAAACATTTCAAAAACTAATTGATGGTCGCATAACTCCTGAACGAATTAAAAATGCATCAAAATATGAAGATGGAATGGAAAATCTTCTATTCTTATCAGAAATTCAAAAGAATTCTCAAATAGCAATCACATCTATCTTACCTGAACTGTACATCAAAAAACTTGGAATGATTCCAGTTGACGGAATCAAAAAATCAATGGACTATATCCTAAAGAATCAAGGTCCACGACAAAAAGTACAGGTTATAGAAGATGGCGCACGTACTTTACTAAGGGAAAATTGATGCAGGTAGTGGTGCACACAAAAATGCTAACACAATAACTCCGATATAGACAATTTTTCTATTCTTTGACAGTGGTGATATGTCATCTAATGGTCTTGCATCTTTACTTCTTGAACTAAGAATTAAAATAAAAATTGCCATCATCCAGTAATTCAGTAATACTAAGACTCCTAAACTTCCATACGTTGCAAACTTGTGCCATTTTTGTCCCAAAATGACTCTTGACATGTGACCTCCATCTAATTGCCACGCCGGCAACAAATTCAAAAATGTGATTAAAAATCCAAGCCATGCTGCAAACATTATTGGTGACATTATCACTTCAACCTCGCTTCCATCCTTGTCAAATAGCGCAAGTGCACCTTTCATAATCAAATTTTCATTCATAGGGAAGAGTGTTGAACCTCTCATCAGATCTTCTGCCACTTGACTGTCAATTACTGGCGATGTCCATGCACCAAAAATTACAACAACTACTGCAACTACCAATCCTGCTATTGGACCAGCTACTGCAATATCAAACAAAATGTCTCTGTTTACTGTAAGACTTCTTGACTGAATGAACGCTCCAAATGTTGGTATTCCAAAGACAGGAATTCCTGGAATGAAATATGGCCATGTTGTCTTTATTTTATGCCATTTTGCAGCAATCAAATGTCCTGCTTCGTGAACTCCTAAGATGCCTAACAATGCCCATGCATATACAATTGCAACTCCAAGTGGGTCGCCAATAGGTTTGATGAGTGGAAATGTGTTTAGTCCTTGTGTTCTGTAATATCCATCAATCAATACCATGATTACAGTTGCTGCAAACATCAGTCTCGGCGTCCATGATTTTGATAACCACTTTCTCTTTTTTTGTTTTGGTAGTTTTGATACTACTACCATGTGTCTGTAACCTTCTTTTTCAAGTGTACAAAGTAAATTGTTAGTTTCTAATTCTTGTGTTAAACGAACAAACTTTTCTTTGAAATCTTGATCCTCAAAATAAAATTGCATTTTCACAAGACCTACTTCCTCATCAGAAACGTCAAAGTGATTTTTTACAATTTGTCTAATAAATTCTTGAGTAGGCTCTATCATAAGAAACGTAGATCACAAGACCATAATTGCTTTTCCAGCTCTAGATTAAATATCGAAGGTTTCATCTACTAGTATGCAAGTAATTCTCAGAGAGCATAATGGAGCCATATTCAGGCGCTGTGAGCCTAGTGATCTTATTGGTGTAATGGAAATTAACATGAAAACACTCCCTGAACACTATTCTGATTATTTCTATGAAAGTCTCTTAGCTGAAACACCAGAGGCATTTCTAGTCGCTGAAAAAAGTGGTCAATTTGTAGGATATATCATGTGTAAAACTGAATTTGGATTTTCTAACTTTAAAAAATTAGGATTTGTCAAAAAAGGTCACGTTGTGTCTGTTGCAGTTTTAGAAGAATTTCGTGGAAATGGCTATGGAAAAATTCTTGTCAATGAAGCATTCAAGGGTGTAAAAGAAAAACAATGTGATGAAATGTATCTTGAGGTGCGTTGTAGTAATACTGAGGCTGTAAAATTATACCAAGACTTGGGCATGGATATCAAACAAAGACTAAAGTCGTATTATCGTGATGGTGAAGATGCCTATATGATGTCAATTGAGTTCAGTTAAATTACTGTTTTAGTTCGAATCGACATGTCAAGACGAAAAGCAATGGGTGTTTTCATCTTTGTATCTTGTATAGCAGCATTTTTTGTATATGCATATCTTTTGATGCTTTCTGAATGGAGCCCAATTGTTCTACAATTGACTATACTCATGGTTGTAGGCGGTGTCTTAGGAATAGTTTCTTGGATTGGTTATCAAATGGCTACAACTTCGGCAAAACCTTCTTCATTAATTGATGACAATTAGTTTTTAGAAATTTTTACATCAACTACGGTTTGATAAAATCTTGGTCCTACAGGTCTAACATTTCGTGAAGTTATTATTTTTGCTTTTGTTTTGTTTACGCTCATAAAATGTTCTTCAGATAATTTTGGTGCATCTTGTTTTTTATCAGCATGCATGTGAGAATAATAATGAATTATTCCTTTATCTTTCAATCCATTTAATGCTGAATCTAAAAACTCATCCGAACGTTCAGGCAATAACATCAACACTCTGTCTGCTTTACCTGACAATTGTTCTTCAATTACTTGAGTTGCATCCCCGTTCAAAGAGATAACCTCACCTTTTAGTTTGTTAATCTGAGTATTTTCTTTACACAGTTGTGCTGCAACCGGATTGAGATCAATATTGTATACAGTACATGAAGTATCTTTTGCTGCAAGTATGGAAAACATTCCTACACCTCCAAACATATTGATTACCACCTCTCCATCATTTACCAATCCTGCAATTCGTTCTCTTTCTGTTGATAATCGTGGTGAAAAGAACGCTTTTTCCACATCTACGATGAATCTACATCCATTTTCTTTGTATTCTGTTTGAGTTTTGTCTTCTCCTGCAATCACTTCAAGTTTTCTTGTTCTAAAATCACCTTCGACTGGAGATGACTGATAAAAAATAGAATTTGCTGTACTGACCTGTTCTAGTAATGTTTTTCCAATGATCTGTTTTTTTGAAACTAATGAATCAGGAATTCGTACAATAATGATATCTCCAATTTGATCAAATGCAGAGATTAACTGTTCATTTTCTTCTTTGGAGAGAACATCTTGTAAGACTCTCTTTAGCATCTTGGTCATTTTCTAAAATAATAGTTACCTGTTGATTTTTGTTCTTTATCTAATCTACTTGCTTCTTTGTTAACTCGATGTCTACTTGTCTTCTCATCTTTTCTAAATGAAATATCAAGTGATTCTAAAAATCTGTTCATTGCATCTGTCTTTGACATTGGAGATGTTGCAACTCCTTCTACACTTGATGTTCCTTCAAAAATTACCATGGAATCTGAAACCAAATCCATCAATTGAAGATCATGGTCTATGATTATTGCAGATTTGCCAAACGAGCGTACAAATTTCTGTAAGAACTTGGCAACTGCAATTCTATCTTCGACATCTAAAAATGCTGATGGCTCATCTAGTGCATACAAATCCACTTTTTGTAGCAAACATGATGCTATTGCAACCTTTTGTAGCTCTCCTCCTGACAAATTTTTCACTGATTTGTTATACAATTTTTTTAATTTTAGAGGATCCAAAATCTGTTCTTCTTCTGCACTTCCTTCTATTGTAGAGCCATTTGCTTTTTCTAAAACAGCAATTACCTCCACATCAATATCATTTGAAAGATACTGTGGTTTGTATGAAATTTTAATTTTTTTATCAACTGCACCTGTTGTTGGGTTTTCAACTCCTGCAATCATTTTCATCATTGTAGTTTTTCCCAATGCGTTTGCGCCCATTATTCCAAGTAATTCTCCTTTTCTTACAGTTCCTGGCTCAATTGAAACTGAAAATGAATCATATTTTTTTTCTAATTTTGGATATGATACAATTGTATCGCCTTCTAGTATCTCATCACCTGATGTTGATGCATCAAAAGTGAATTTTTTATCTCTAAATCTAACATTTTCAGTTGGAAGATAGCCGTCAAGAAATACGTTAATGCCTACTTTGGTTGATAATACATTTGAAACAATTCCGTATGCTGCAGGAACTCCATACAATACCTCGATATAATCACTGAGAAAATCAAGTAATGTTAGATCGTGTTCTACTACCATCACACTTTTTCCTTCTTCTGCAAGACCGTGAATTACTCTTGCCACTCCTGTTCTCTGAAATACATCATTGTATGAAGATGGTTCGTCAAAAAAATAAAAATCTGATTCTCTTGATGCTGCAGTTGCAACTGATAATCTTTGAAGTTCACCTCCACTGAGTTCTTTAAGATTCTGTTCTAAAGAATTTTCTAGTCCTAACTGTTTTACTAAATCTCTAGAGGTTCCTCTCTGATCGAATTTATCTAAAAGTTCTTTTCCTGTTCCGTCAAATGCATCTGCAATTGTATGAACTTGTTGTGGTTTGATTGATGCTTTAATCTCACCATTTTTTATTTTTTCAAAATGTGCTTTTAGTTCTGTACCTTTGTAATATTTCAAAATCTCATCCCACTCTGGTGGTTGTTCATAATTTCCAAGATTTGGTTTTAAGACACCTGATAAAACATTGACAACGGTACTTTTTCCCATACCGTTTCTTCCAAGTAATCCAACTACCTCACCTTTTTTTGGAGTTGGTAATTTGTACAATCTAAATGAATTCACTCCATACTGATGAATTTTATCTGTCTTTAGCTCAGTAGCTAAATTCACGATTGTAATTGCATCAAATGGACAAACCTTTACGCAAATTCCACATCCGTTACAGATATCTTCATCAATTCTTGCTTTTTTGGTCTCCTCATTGAGAACAATACAGTCTGCTCCTGATTTGTTGACTGGGCAGTATTTGATACACTCCAACCCACATTTTTTGGGTTGACATAATTCCTTGTCTAATACTGCAACACGATGTGTCATAACGTTATTCGCTGTCGGTTTAATTTATACTTCTATGAATAATATTCTTCAAAAAATCTGTTCACGATTTTTTAGTTAGCTTATTATGAAAGATAATTTGGTAAAATGTTAAGCCGGCCATAGCGTTTGGGTGCGACCCAATCCCATTCCGAACTTGGAAGTCAAACCAAATGTCGCTGCTGTGTTACTGACATGCGAGAGCCGTTGGGAAGCAACAGTGCTGGCATCTTTTTAATTCAATTAACTATAAGTTACTGCCACATTGTACCAAAATATGGTAAATTGTTCTGTTTGTGGTGAAAAATTTGATAGTGATATACGATTTCTAAATCACATGATGGAAAAACATGGTTTTAGAAATCCCAACATTGACAAACCCGATCGTAACAGTCGTGGTTACTAACAACAATAGCTCTATAAGTCGCTAAAATTGAGTTGTTCGTACAAGCAACATGATAAAAAAACAACTAGAGAAGACACTCAAAGATGCAATCAAAGAAGATGCATACATTATTGGTACAAAACAAGTCTCTGGTAATCTTTCAAAATCCAAACTTGTACTTCTTTCAAGATCTGTACCAAGTCATATCAGTGAAAAAATAGAAAATGACGCAAAAAAATCAAACGTTTCAACAATCTCATACGATGACACCTCTGTTAACCTTGGAAAACTCTGTGGATTACAATTTAGAGTTTCTGCAATATCACTAACCAACATCGCTGACGCTGATATCAAAACACTACAAAAAGAAACAGATTCCAAATGATGTTGTTAAAAACTTATCCAAAATCAAAAACCAATCAAGGTTTAAATGAGACTGAAAATTTTTTTGAATAATTAGAATGACTATGACACAAGAAATCAAACCTATCTCACAAGAAATCAAATTAACTACTGATCAAATGAAGTTGATGTCATTATTTCAAAATATTACTAAAGCCACTGCTCGTGATTGTATAGAAGATGAAAAACGTGATAGAATCATCTTTGTTGTTAATGAAGGAAAAATGGGTTTGGCAATTGGTAAAGGTGGAGCACACATTAAATCACTTCAAAGCAAAATTGATAGAAGCGTTGAACTTGTTGAATATAATGAAGACCCAATACAACTTTTGAAAAATATACTAAATGAAAAATACATTACTGATATCAAAATTTCTGAAAGATTAGATGGTTCTTTCCAAGCTAACGTTGAAGTTGACGGTGCAAAGAAAGGAGTCGTAGTAGGACGTGAAGGTCGAAATGCAGAGAAGGCAAGAATACTTGCACGAAGATACTTCAACATTACATATGTAATGATTAATAGCAAGGAACAAGCTTTCGAGTGGTAATAATGGCAAAATCACCTCTAGGACTATTTGCAGGACGAGATCTTCGTAACAAGAAGAAACAGCAACGCTGGGCTATCTCAACTTACAAAAGAAGAGAATTAGGATTAGATAGAAAATCAAACCCATTTGCAGGTGCTCCTCAAGCAAAAGGTATTGTCTTAGAAAAAGTAGGTGTTGAAGCAAAACAGCCAAACTCTGCTGTAAGAAAATGTGTTAGAGTACAATTAATTAAAAATGGTAAATCAATTACTGCATTTCTTCCACGTGACGGTGCAATGAATTTCATCGATGAACACGATGAAGTACATGTAGAAGGAATGGGTGCAACTCAAGGTGGTGCAATGGGAGATATTCCTGGTGTACGTTTCAAAGTTTTCAAAGTTAACAATACATCATTACGTCAACTAGTCGAAGGAAAGAAGGAAAAACCAAGAAGATAGTGATATGGCTGAAAATAAATTACTCTTATTTAGAAAATGGGATACTTCTGAAATTGAGATTAAAGATTTAGGTCTACAAACACACATTGTTGGTGATAAAACACTTTCAGCAATTTCATTAAAACCACAAATTTATCCAATTGACTATGGTCGTTCAGCATTAAAGAGATTCAATAAAGGCGATGTTCACATTGTAGAAAGATTAGCAAACAAACTAATGCATTTTGGTAAAAAATATGCTAAAAACACTGGAAGACAAGGTGGTAAAAAACAACATTCACTAAATATTATTAAACTTGCATTTGAGATAATTAATCTAAAAACTGGTCAAAACCCTGTAGAGGTACTAGTCCGTGCAGTTGAAAATTCTGCACCAAATGAAGATACAACTAGAATTGTTTATGGTGGAACCGTTTACCATGTTTCAGTTGATGTTGCCCCAATTCGTCGTGTTGATCTAGCATTAAGATTCATTGCTGATGCAATCAAAGAAGCAACTTTCTCAAACCCAAAACCAATTGAAGAATATATTGCTGAACACTTGATTTTGGCTGCAAACAACGATCCTGCTGCTCCTTCTGTAAAAAAGAAAAATGAGTTAGAAAGAGTCGCACAAGCTTCTAGATAGAATTAAAATACAAAATTTCTTCTGCAAAAATTTTACATATAAAATACAGTAGCCCGGCCCGGACTCGAACCGAGGTCAAAGGCTCCAGGGGCCCCTATGCTTGCCGCTACACTACCGGGCTATACAGAAAATACAAAATGTTTGAATATATTCATTTTTGTAAACTCATTTAATCTTAGTTTCATGTAACGCAGTTCCATAATCAACTTCTGCGTTTAATCTCATGTATGCAACTAATCTATAATGAATAAAGTACAAATCTTTTTCTTTGTAAAGTAATCCTCTTTGAATTAATGATGCTAATCCTCTTGACAATGCATTAATTGAAATTCCATATTTTACACATATTTCATCACGCTTTTTCTGATATTGTGCTAAAGAAAATGATATACTGCTAGTTTCTATGATGAGTGGCCAGATAATCTCTTTCCAAACGAATCTTCTATTTTCAGTTGCTGATGCGTATTTACCTTTTTCACTCAACATTATAATATCAAACTTTATGGATATAAGAAATAGTGTCTCAAAAAGAAATCCAAGAATCGTTGGAGTTGCTTGAAAAAGACTGGGATGTTGATCCAATCCTACATGATTTTGTTTTAGGAAAATACACTGATGTTACAGATTTCACATTAATTGTAAAAGATGTTATATTTCACATTCCATATTTACCAAAAGAAAAAAAATACATCTTATGGAAATGTTATTGGCCTGATTGTCACAATTGTTGTGATAGACAAGGACGATTGCCGTTAACATCTGATGATTTAATCCAAATTGGTCAAGGAATGAAATATCAAAAAACATCCGAATTTGTAAAACAAGAAACTCTAGTTGCAACTCATGAAGAACCTACACCATCCGGTGGATTTTCTGTTATGACAAATGTAAGTCTAAAACGAAAAACAGACGAAACTGAAGCTGATGATGGAACACACATTTCTTGTAGATTTTTGAATGGTGAAGGTGGATGTGGAATACATCCTACACGTCCAGGTGTTTGTTACTTGTATCCATTTTCAACGTGGGCACAAAATGAAAAAGGACGTGCACGGGTTCATGCAACATTTCAATTTACTGGAGACTGTCCAGGATTTTATCTCTCTGAATCACTTGATTCTATGAAAGAAGTTTTTGATGATTATTCTAAAACAATCTATGATTATAATATGAAATCAAGTAGAACTCTAAAAGACGGGTTTGGTTCTCTTAGTATGTCTTAGGCTTTTGCTACTTTAAGCAAGTCACTAATTTTAATATTCATACCAAATCTATCCTCATTCTTTTTCATATATCTGAAAATTGCTATAAAGTCTGGTAGTGCTTTTAGGAAATTGAAATCTTTCTGAATTTTTGCTCTTACAAAATTAAACACTTTGGCATATACACTGTAATGTTTCTCAATTGCTTTTTCATATGCCTTAAAGTCATGCATATTTTTTAAGAAAATCTCCACACATTGCATAGATGGAATAATTCCTTCTCCTAATAATGCATAAACTGTTCCAATAGATTCCCCTACTCCTACTACTTTTCCAGAATAGTATGGCTTGCATTTGTTTGGTGTTGCTAGTCGAATTGGGCGACCTTTAGTTGCAAGAACTTTTCCACCATGTTTTTTCAAAAATGCATCAGTTGCTTTTATGTGGCCTTTATTGTAATCCCCTGCTCCAATATGAGCATATTTTTCTCCTAATGGAAAGTACCAGAAATATCCAGACATGCCTGGAAATGGTTCTATGTAAAAATCATCATAAGGTACACCATTTTCATATTCAACTTTGTATTCGTATGTTGGTAAATAGAAATCCTGTTCCATTTTTGGTAAGTAACTTCTGTTAAATCCAGTACAATCTACTATCATGTCATATTCATTTTCAATTTCTTCTAATCGTGGTGCTTTTCCATAAATTACATTACAATCTTTTATGAAATCTTTTATCAGTCCAAGTTTATTGTATGTACAAAGTCCTTTCAAACCAATATCAAATTTTATATCATTATTCATTTTTACATGCATTTCTTTTCCATCATGAATCAAAAAATCATCAAAATCTCTACCAGTTTTTTTACAAAATTCAGTTAATTCTTGTTTTATTGTACCCCATGCACAAATTGAATCATGTCTTTCTACAGGCATTCTTTCGTATCCAACTACTTCATGTTCAGTATTTTTTAATCTAGCCATGAGATAACTTCCTGCAACTCCCATTCCCATAACTGCAATCTTCATTTGATCTAACTAGTCCATTAACCTAATAAATACAATTCCAGTTTTTACTCAATCAGTATTGCTGGTTTGTATGGTCTTGCATGTCTTGCTTTACCTTTTGGATCGTAAACATCTGCATCTGATTCAGAATACACCTTAATCTCTACTCCAAACTCTTTTTGTCCAATACTAGATAATTCTGACAAAAGAAATTCTTTTTCATTAAATGAATCTGATTCAAGTTTCATCTTTTTGATTAATTCTGATTCAGAATGCAAATCTTTGATAACTTTTTGAACATAGTCTGGCATTTTTTTAGCGTCAGTGGTTTCAGGATCTGCAATTAATTCCTTCATCACAACTCCCATGTTATTTTGACCTCCGACCATCACACTCAAAATTTTACGATAAATTTTTGATTTTACACCATCTGAATTTACATAGATTACAATTTTTTGTGGAGAAATCTTTGTAACTTTGAGAATATTTGCTATATCTTCTATAGTTGATTTTAGCAGTTCTTCAGCTTGAATTACATTTGCATCAATTTTGTCTGAAGAAAATTCAGGCCAAGATGATTTTGATACTAGTTCAGTATTTCCCAATTTTTCCCACATTTCTTCTGCTATGTGTGGTGCAAATGGAGAAAGCATTGCAACTCTAGATGAATTAATTTGATGCAAAATTCCTGAAACATTGTCTCTTTTTTTGGCTTGAATTCTTTTTTGGTACCAGCTCAAATCACTTTCAAATGTAAATAAAATTTCATGTAGTGCTTCTCTTAATCTCATTTTTTCTACAGCTTCTGTTACTTCGGCAATTTTACTTTGAGTTTTTGATAAAATCCACTTGTCTTCTGTTTGCAAGTCTCCAATTTCGCCTTTTTTTAGCATGGAGCATTCTTCTAATAGTGATTTTAACTTGTTTTTAATGCCTGAAACTGATTCCATATTGAAATCAGCATCTTGAAGTAGCTCAGCTGATGAAATTATTGCTAATCTAATTGGGTCTGCACCATGATCTCTAATTGCAGTACGAAGTGGAATAATATTTCCCATACTTTTAGACATTTTAGCTCCATCCATCATGACGCTACCATTAACAACAATTTCTTTTGGCCACAATTTTTCTCCAAATATTGCAGCATGATTCAAAACAAAAAATGATAGATGGTTCTGTACTAAATCTCGTCCAGAATGTCTTGCATCAACTGGATAGAAATATTGAAACTCTTTTTTCATCGTATTGATAATATCCTCATTGAGGTTAGAAGAACTTGTTACTGCTCCCAAATCTCCTTTATCTAAGAAAACATAATCAAAGAACTCTTTTGTGAGATTATCTGCTTCTACAGTTCCATCATTTACGAATCGTGATAATGTGTAATATGCCATGTAAATGACGCTGTCTGATAATGATTCGACAATCCAGTCTTTATCCCATGGGAGTTTAGTCCCTAGTCCTTGTTGTCTTGCACATGCTCGTTCATGTAACCAATTGATCACATCATGAAATTCTGTTTTAATTTTATTTGGAAGAATATTCATGCTGTCAAGACAGTTTCTTGCTAACTTTTTCCATTCTTCATCTCCATAATTAAGGAACCATTGATTGTTCAAGATTTTTACAACACATTCAGCTCCACAGCGACATCTAATTGGAGCATTTTGAAGAGTTGGGAATGACTCTAATTGATTTTTATCTTTTAACCAATCTCTAACCTTATTTCGTCCAAATTCCACTTTCTCATTAACAAAGTCCCCACATTTTTCATTTAATTTTCCATTAACAAATTCCTTGAGATACAATTCTTCAGTTGCTTCTTCTAATTTTGAATCTATTTGATCAGTGACTCCCAATTTTTCACATACATCTTTTGCTGGAATTATTCCATATCCTTCTGTTGTTATGATTGGTATAGGTTCAATTTTAGATGCTAATTCATGATTTTTTGATTTTAAATCCATCAATGCTTGATAATCTTTAGGTGCGTGTGCTGGCACTGACATTACCAAACCTGTTCCCATTCCTGATTCAACAAATTCTGCTTCAAAAATTGGGATTTCTTGTTCTGTATGTGGTGCTTTTGCAAATTTACCTATGATCTCTGTTCCTTTGATGTCTCCTTCAATTGAAATTTCTTTTCCAAAGAATTCTAATTTTTCTGCACACTCTTGTGAAACAATCCATTTTTCATTATCTACGTTGACTTTTTTGTATGTTGTATTTGGATTGACCCAGAGATTTGTGATACCAAAAATTGTTTCAGGTCTTAACGTTGTTATTGGAAATACAAATTCATCTAGTTTGAATTTGACAAGATAGTTTTCATCATTTATCTTTGGTTCAACATCGCCCATTGTATCGTGTTGTGATATTGGGTTTTGATCAACTGGACACCATCCAACTGGATGAGAACCCTGAATAATTCTATCATTATCTCGTAAAGTTGTAATCTGCCATTCAATAAATTTCTGATAACCTGGAACTATGGTTGTAAATTCTCGTCGCCAGTCAATGGAATATCCCATCTCGATCATTCCTGATTTTATCTCTTCATGGAAATAATCTGCAATTTTAATTGGTTCGACAAATGTTTTGATTGCATCTTCTGGAACATGGTATACGTTTCGTAATCCATCAAGAATTTCTTTTTCACCTGCTTGAATTCTTTTTGCCATTCCAAGAACCGGAGTACCTGTGTAATGAAATCCCATTGGAAATAGTACGTTGTATCCTTTCATTCTGTAAAATCTTGCATGAACATCTGCTAGTGTGTATGTTCGTCCATGTCCTATATGTTGAGGTGAGTTTGGATATGGGTATGCAACTGTAATGAATTTTTTTGGTTTTTCGTTAGGATTTGTTTCAAAGTCTTTAGATTCGTGCCACTTTTTTCTCCATTTCTCATCTAGCTGATTCCATTTAATTTCCATCTTGTTTACCTATTCGATAATCATGGACTTCGCATTTTTAATTGCATCTTCTTTCTTTGATTTGTCGGTTCCTCCGCCTTGAGCAAATTTGGGACTTCCTCCTCCTGCGCCTCCTAAAATCTGAGAAATACTCTTTACAATATTGCCTGCACTCTTTTCTTTTGATATGTCGTCTCCGGCATAAACTATCACTCTAATTTTCTCTCCTTGTTCAAATAATCCACAATATACCATTTTAGGATCATTTTTGCATAATGATTCTCCTAATCCAATATGAAAGACATCGTCATAATTATCGCTAGTTGAATAACAGAAATTCACTTTTCCTGATTCTGCTATTTCAATTGTTATTTCGTCAATTGTAGATGTTCCTTGTTTACATTCTAACAGTGATTTTGCTATAATTGGAATTTTTTCTTTAGCAATTTGTCTTTGTTCCAATCTTTTTTCTTTTTCTTGTTCTTTTAGCTTCCCTTCTTTTTCTTTATCTTCAGAGTCTTGTTGTTTCTTTTTCACAAATTCTTTTGCGCTATCTCCTGAGACAAACTCAATTCTTACAACTCCGTCTTGAATTCTTTTTGTCCTTGTGATCTTAATTTGTTCTACATCTGAGGTATTTGCTACATGTGTTCCACCACATGCCTCTATGTCTAAATCGCCGATTGATACAATCCTGACTGATTTTACAGGAACAACACCGCCCTGATAAATTCTAAATCCATATTTCTGTTCTGCAGTACCACGGTCAAAATTTTCTATTTTTACAGGAATGGATTTTTCAATGATGGAATTAGCTGCATCCTCAATTTTCTTAACGTCTTCATCAGTTAGCGCAGAATGGTGTGTGATATCCAGTCTTGCATGGTCTTCTTCTTTAAATGCAGAATGTTGCCATACCCAGGATCCTAGTACACTTCTTGCTGATGTGTTGATGATGTGTGTACTTGTATGATTTTTTGTAATACCCTCTCTTCGTTTTGCGTCAACTACACAAGAAACTGTTTCTCCTTCTTTGGGAACATTTCCTTTTATTTCGTGAACGACAATGTTTCCATGTTTTGTAATATCTACAATTTCTTGACCTGCAATTTTTCCGTGATCAGGTTCTTGACCTCCTCCCCTTGCATAAAATGCAGTTCTATCTAAAACAACAAAATTTTCAAATGATTGCAAAACTTTTGCATCGAATTCTCTTGGATCATCTTCATAAAATAACAGTTCTGTATCTGCTACTCCTTCTAATGGTAGGTTCACCTGTTCTTTTTGTTTTTTTGATTGATGCAAATCAGAAAGTTTAGAGTAAAATGAAGATGGAATCTCTGATATCACCTTCATTTCTTTTAGATATTCTGGAGTGACTCCGTCAGATTCGTAAAGTGTAATCAAATCTTCAACTTTAGGTTCTTTGTTTAATTTACTAACAATTTTCTGCATTCTTTGTTTTGAGCTATCATATCTTCCTGTCTCAATTGATATTATCTCTTTGACATCTTCTCTAGTTTTTTCTAACTCTGGATACGTATTTTTCAAATAATCAATTTGTATGTCAATTATTTCATCCAAGTCAAATTTTAGTTTCAATCTGCCCATGGTTGAAACAATTCGTCTTAACATTATTCGAAGATTGTATCCTCCACCAACATTACTAGGGAGTGCTCCATCTGAAATTGCAAAGATTAGTGTTCTGATATGATCAATTATTAGATAAATTCCCTCTAGTGGAGTAATGATACGGTTAATCTGCTCATCAGATAATCCAGTTGTTTTAATTGCATTTTTCCTTACTTGTGATAAATCATCATACAACTCCAAATTCTTTGCAATTTCGGTGAAATATGGGACAAGTACTGAGGAATTTGTATCAATTCCTGCTTGTTGAATTAATTTTTCTGTTATTGGACCAAAACAACAATCGTACGCAGTAGGTGTTCCCATTGTAATCCATGCAAATCTCTCAAGACCTGCACCCATGTCAATTATTCTCTGATCAAGTGTTTTGTAATCCGAAAGGTCACCTTGAAATTCTGTAAATACTGCATTACCTAATTCTAAACCTCTTACAAAATATTCTAAGGATGAACCAAAAGAACCTCCTCCTTCCCACACATCTTCTACAAATGTAATTTCTTTTTTTGCAATTCCGAATTGTTGCGTTAATAAATTAAAATCAAGATTAACACATTCATCTTTCCAATAACCATTATCATTTGGAATGCTGTGTTGACCAATCATACAAAATGAAGAAAAGTGTCTACCTGTTACTCCAACATTTTCTAAATCTTTGAATCGTAAACATGT
Organism: uncultured marine group I thaumarchaeote; assembly: GCA_902511735.1. GTDB lineage: Archaea > Thermoproteota > Nitrososphaeria > Nitrososphaerales > Nitrosopumilaceae > Nitrosopelagicus. The sequence continues at coordinate 25,970 of CABXGK010000003.1, read as the reverse complement.
TTGTGGAACTACAAGTGGATTTGCAGGAAACTCAAATACAACTTTACTTCCCATAACTCTTTGAAAATCAACAATTGATGCTATTGTAAAATAAAGATCATCTCGCCATCTACATACAACTGGATATCTGTTTATCGATGTATGATTATTTTTAACAAAAAATGATTCTACTTCTTTCCATGATTGTGTATAATCAAATCTCTTTGATGTTGGAGGATCGCCAATGAATGAATATGTATCATCTGAATGATCTGGACACTTTACTCTTTCAGAATCTAAAGTCCAAAAGAATCTATTACATGTTGTACATGATTTACGTTCGAATCCTTGATCTTCGAAAAGATTAACATTATAATATCTCTGAGGGTCGGCTGAAAATTTTTCAAGAATCTCTTTTTTATTCATTAGATTTTTGACCTAGTGCCGATATTAAGGATTGTCGATTCAACCGTTAAATATAGAAAAATTTACAAACATTTCATGTTTGGAAGAAAAAAAGGTGAAGTAAAAGAGGGTGATTTTGTATTTACTTCTAGAAAAGACGATGGTGATTATAATAATTTCATATTTGGTACCGTTACTGGAGTAGATGGAAACAAAATTGGCGTAAATGGTTTTTTTGTAAACCCCGTTGGATTAAAAAACAAAGTTTCTCAAGGAAAAGCAGGTCCACGTTCAAAAGAGATACTTCTTTCACCTACCTCTGAGAATTGTATTCTTGCATTAATCTATAGAATTGAATATGAAAATTTCTCTGAAGTGTTAGATATTGAATCTGACAAGGTTGAATTCATTCCAAAACGAACATTCACCGTCTTTGATGGTTGGATCAGAGAATCATTATCTGAATTAATCAATAATGTGTTATCTCTTCCAGCAGGAAGTGAGCAAGATCATGCAAAAAGAATCCTAAAACAGAAGATGGAGAATCTTTATGATAAAGATCTTAAGAAAAACCTCTATTCTGTTTGTAGAAGCCTGAAGATCCTGATCTAGAGACAATTTTTGATAGCTTTTTATTATGCCTAACGGCTTTTTTGTATATGGAATATGTTTACGCTGCTTTAATGTTGCACAAACTTGAAAAAGAAGTTAACGAAGCTAACGTTTCAAGCGTAGTTAAAGCAACAGGCGCCGAAGTTAATGAAGCCCAAGTTAAAGCACTTGTAGCATCATTGGCTGATGTTAACATCGAAGATGCTATCAAAGCAGCACCTGTAGCAGTTGCCGCAGCAGCACCAGCAGGAGATGCACCAGCAGCAGGTGGAGATGACAAGAAAGAAAAGAAAGCAGAACCACCAAGTGAAAAACAAGAAGAGGCTGCAATGGAAGGTTTATCCTCTCTATTCGGTTAAACTAAGCCCAAAATCTTTTCAACGTTATTAGTGACTATTTTCTATTCTAATTGTCTTGTCAGATTCATCTTTGTCAATTGAATTTTTTATTTACATTTTAGATCTATTTGGAACCATGGCATTTGCTGTAACTGGTGCATTCAAGGCAATTGAACACAAGGCCGATATTGTTGGAATAATAATTCTTGCAACTATTACTGGTGTTGCAGGTGGCACAATACGTGATGTAATACTTGGAAAATCTCTTCCTAACTCTCTAATTGATCCATCCTATGTCATAATTACTGTAGTATCTGCAATTGTAATTTTCCTTTTACATTCAAAAATGAAAAAACATTGGAATGTATTTCTAAAATTTGATGCAATTGGATTAGGAGTTTTTACTGTAATTGGAGCTACTTTTGCCTATAACATGTTTGGAATGAACTTCCTAGTGATTGTACTGTCAGGCATGCTTACTGCAATTGGTGGAGGAATACTCCGTGATGTCTTTGTTAGCCAAACTCCTATAGTATTTGTTAAAGAATTGTATGCTTCGGCTAGCTTTTTGGGAGCATCAGTATTCTATATTGTAGTATTTTTGACAAATGATGTCTATGCAGGAATGATTTCTGGATTATTATTAGCTACAGGACTGAGAATGGTGGCAATGAAGTATAATTGGAACTTGCCTAAAGTAAAAAGTAGTTAATTTATGCTGGTGTGTAGTCTTTTGCTTTTGAGGCTACGCCTTGTGCTTGACCATGAGCCTTTTGCAATACTTGCTCTTTGGTATCTTCTGTTAGATATCCTGCTTCAGTTGAAACAGAACGTGCAGATTGAGCTGCCTTTGCCAAAATTTGTTCGATATTGTCTGCAGTGATATATGCTGCTTCAATTGAAAGTGAGATTGCTTGTTGATGGGCTTGAGCCAAATCATTTCTGAATTTCTCAACATCAATAATCATTTCATCTTGTTGATAGACTAATCCTTCTTCTAGTGCAGCATTCAAAACTATGCCTGCCTCGATTGCTTTAATGTCTAATTTTGATAAAAGTCCAGCAAGTTTTTCAGATATTGGTTCTCCTTTCTTTACTGGAATTGTCTCTTTCATAATCCAGATTGTACCTTGATCAATCTTGGTAGCAATTCCGTTTTCTTTAAAGTCAGTAAGCATTGGTCCTGGTGCAATTCCTGTGTTCTTTGGTGGAATTACAACATCCATACTTGCGGTATCTCCACCTCTTGCAAATAACATGACTTTGTTTTTTCCTAAGAGAACGTTAAGTTTGAATGGAGACATATTTGTAAACATGAAAACACATTGACCTGTAATTTTTTCAGATAATTTGTCAATTCCAGTAATTCCTGCTTTTGCAAAAGCAAGTCTTGCTACTTTATCTTTAATGCTGACAATTTCAACTTCGCCTTGAAGTGTTTTTCTTAATGGAAGTAATTGTGATCCTCTAACCTTCTCCATTCTTACAAGTGCTAGTACTTTGTATTTTTTTGGAAGCTCTTGTAATTGTTGATACATCTGTGCTTTTTTCTTTGGATATGTAGTTCTATTCTCATGCATTTTATTTTGTCACCTTGTGTTCTAGTTTTGCTGCTTTTCCCATTGTTGTTTTAATCATATATTTTCGAATATTTTTATCTCCATTTGGAAATTTAGTTTTCAAATTATTAATTACTGCAATTGCATTTGCGGCTACTTGATGTTCATCCATTTGAGTGTCTCCTATTTTGCATGAGATTGAAAGTGAATTTTTTACTCTAACTCTAATTGAGGTCTTAAATCTACTAAGGAATGATTCTATAGGTGCATTAAATGGAACTGGTGTTGGCATTTTTCCTCTAGGTCCTAAGAGTTGTCCTAATGATTTACCTACTACCGGCATTAGTTTTGTATCTGCTAAAAAGAAATCATATTTGTTGATTAATTTTCTACTTGCTCTTTTATCCTCTGCTAATTTATTTACGCTATCGTTATCTAAAACTTCATCTGCTTTTGCCTCTTTTGCTTTTAGACCCATATCTCCTGATGCCATTACACAAACTGCTGCTGGTTTTGACATTTGATTTGGTAGTTGAATTACCTCATTAAACGCAAATCCTTTTTTCACATCTATGTCTTTTAGAGTAATGTAAAGTTCAAGTGATTCTTTGAACTTGCGTTCTTTTTCACTTTTCTTTGCTTCTTGGATTAATGTAACTATTTCAGACTCGTTTACCATGTCAAAAACCTTAATCTCTCACTTATTATCGTTTAGAGTAATTATTTTCGATTGCATCATTTTTCTAAAATTAACGTATCTTTTTCTAAATTTTGGTAAAATTGTGGCTCATTTTGGCAAAACTTACATTTACTACTAAAATTTACTTATTTTAAGAAATGGCTAAAGTAGATAATTTAGATCTCAGTTTATTATCCGAACTAAAAAAAGATGGAAGCATTTCAATTCCACTTTTAGCAAAAAAACTAAACATCAACGCATCTGTTTTGTACAGTAGAATAAAGAGACTGATAAAAAAGAAGATGATAAAGAAATACACTATAGATATTGATGAATCTCAATTAGGTTTTGGCGTAAAGGCATATGTTGGAATTAATAGAGATCCTAAATTCAAAACAGAAATTCATGAAAACCTCTTAAAAATTGCAGAAATTGATAGAATTATTGAAGTTACTGGAAGATTTGATTTGATGGTCGGCGCATTAGCTGAAGATTTAGAACAATTACACAGTATTGTGGTAGATAAAATTGGAAAAATTGATGGAATTCAAAATACTGAAACGTTTGTAGAGTTGGAAAGAACTGAAAAATCTCCGACGTATCTATCTAGTTAACTAATTTCTCATCCCATTTTCCGTCATTTACTTCAACGGTAATTTCTTTTGGGGTTTTACCTTCTACTTTGATTCCTAGGCATTGACAAGTGCCAATAATCTGTTTTGCAACTGATTTAATCTCTGATGCATATGATGTTTCGAGTTTAACATTTGCAACTTTAACAATTGCATCCATTCCTATATCTGCAACCCATTCAGTACCTGCTGTACCTGTTCCTTTTGTAATGTTTGCTTCTTTTAGTATGAGTGCTGAAGCTGATGGAATTCCAACTTCAATATCCCATTCTTTTGTATCTGCATCAACGCTAACTGTTACTGGAACTTTCATTCCTTTGAAGTCACCTGTTTTTTCATTAATTTTGTTAATGACTTCCATAATGTTTACCCCTAATGGACCAAGTGCTGGACCAAGTGGAGGACCTGCAGAAGCTTCTCCTCCTGTTACTTGTGCTGAAATTGATTGTTTGTCGCCCATTTGAAATTCGTCTCTTTTTTAATGATTTATTCCTTCCTATGATGCAACCGGTTTTAGATAGTTTGCATCTACTGTAACTGGTAATTGATATGGTGCATCCAACAAAATTACTGTTGCTTCTTCTTTATCATGATCAACTCTTGTAATTGTAGCTTTCATTCCTTTGAATGGTCCACCAATAACTTCTACTGTTCCATCAACTGCTAATTCTGAAACTGTAGATTTCTTTATGAGATAACTTTCAATTTCACTAAATTCTAATTCTCCTCTTAGTTGTCCTTTTACATGTCGTAATCCTTGTGTTGCCATAAACATGACTTGCGGATCATTTGCCTCGATAACGACATATCCTTTTAGATTTTCAACAATTAGGACTGATTGGACATCTAGTTCGCCACTTCTCATTTTTGCTTCTAATTGTCTTAAAACAACCTTTTCTTGACCTCCGGTAGTTCTGAGTGCAAATAAGTGGGAGTTGGTTACTTCAGACATTTTATCTCCTACTTGAATACCATTCCCGGTGAAATCGTTGCAAAGATGAATTGAATTCCAAATCCTAAGAGTCCTACTGTGGCAAAGCCAAATAAGACTAATCTAAGGTGTTGTTTGTAAACCTCCTTATCGGATTTTTTTGTTAATTTTATAGTATTGACTATATTCTTGAAATAAAGTTTAGGGTTCAAATTATAATAAAAAATAATAAAATGCCAATATATCTTTTCTTCATGGATTTACTAGTTGCATTCGAGAATGACCCTGCTGGTCACAACATGGCCAAATATCTCTCTCAAAAAATGGAAAAAAACGGAGATGTATATCATAGCAAAAACTTTGATTTAATCGAAATTGACTCTCCTACAATATCTGCAGATTGGCTGGATGAGAAATATGACTATGATGGATTTGTTTTCTTATCAAAACATGCAGCTGAATCTGGCACTCTTGCTCTAACTTGTCACAGTACTGGAAATTTCAATGAAGCGAAATTTGGTGGAAATCAAAAAGAATTAGCAATACCTTATCCTAATTTACAGAAAAAATATTTACAAACACTTTGGGATAATCATGAATCCTTTTCCGATTTTGAGATAACTATAGAGGCTACACATCATGGACCTACTCATCTCAAAAAACCATCAATCTTTGTCGAAGTTGGTACCACTGAACAACAATGGAATGACGAATCTCTTTGTTCATCTGTAGCACAGCTAGTCTTTGAAACACTGGAAAAGTCAATTGATTCTTACCCCTTTGCTATTTGCTTTGGAGGCACTCATTATTCTGAAAAATTTACAAAAGAATTACTTTTTGGAAAGTATGCTCTTGGAACTGTGATGCCAAAACACGCATTGGAATTTCTTAATCCAGTTATTTTTGAACATCTAATTACTCAAAATAATGGTGCAGAAGCTGCTCTACTTGATTGGAAGAGTTTAGGAAAATACAAACAAACTCTAATTGATCTTCTTTCTACTACAAAGCTGGAGGTTATAAAAATTTGAAACTAGAAGAAAAAATTTATCGTAAATTGTTAGAAGTTCCTCCAGGTTATGTAACAACGTATGGTGAACTTGCAAAAGCAATTAATCTAAAAAATGGACAAAGAGTTGTAGGTCAAATAATGAAAAAAAATCCATTTCCTGTTATTGTTCCATGTCACCGTGTTGTAAAATCTGATGGAACTGTAGGTGGATATGCATATGGAACTGAAAGAAAAACACACATGCTTTCAAAAGAAGGATTGGAAATTAATAATAACAAAATATCTGATTTTAAAAAAAATCTATTTCGTTTCTAGGATTTTTGTGTAGTAATTTCTTCTGCGATAACAGTTCTTAGATGTGCTTTATTTCTTATTGTGTTACCGCCAATTTTTTTGTAAATTGACTTGAATGATTCATTTGTAATCTCTTTTCTATCTTTTGAGACTTTGAGGAGATATCTCAAAGCACGAACTTTGTTAACATATACGGTCTTTTTACCAACTCGTGCACCTTTTCGACCTTTCTTAGAACCTTGTCCTGTTCCTCTTTTTGCTTTTTGAATTCTTTTTGCTTGTGCTCTTCCATGAGAAGTGCCTGTAAAGGATTTGATTGTAATTGTATTTGCGGTGATTAAACTTCTAATGTCATCTCTAGTAATTGCGTCTGCAACATCGTCTAAGTGATCATTATCAAATCTTACACGATTAAGACCTACGCCTACAATTCTTGAGACAAGTCTCTTTTTTGATTTAAGATTAACTGGCATTTTGACTCACTCTTGCGTTAAACACTTTGAATTTTTTTTCTATTGCAATTTTCATAATGTCTCTTCTCTTTTTTGCTCCTACACTATGACCAAATCTAATTCCATCTTCTTTTGGATTAAGATTCTCTAAATCATTTACATTATGTACTAAATTATCTGTATAACCTGATGGATGTAATCCGTATGCAATTTTTGGTGTACCATATCCTACTTTAACTAATCCTGGACGACCACGACTTTTCTGTTTTCTTTGATGGTTGTCCATTCCTTTTGGTTTTCTCCAACCAGTTTCCAATCTTACATATCTCCAGCTCTCCGGACGAATGAATTCCGGTCTGCTAACTCTAGCTTGTTCTCTTGCTTGGAGTTTTTCTTTATTGATTGGCATAGAGATAAACCTTAAATTTTTACATAAATACGTATCTAAGTTTCAGATTAATGGATCTGAGAAAGAGATAATAATATTCAATTTTTCCCAAAAAACCTTGACTAAACACTACATTGAGGAGAATTTTTGAATGTCCGACACTAGCTCAAAAGTACATGATCAATTAGTAGCATTTGGAATATCACCTCAATCAATTCATCGAAATTTACCTGTTGAAAAACTAGTTGAACAATCAATCAAAACAAATGAAGGAATGTTAACTTCTACTGGTTCATTATCTGTAAAAACTGGAAAATACACTGGCCGTTCTCCTCAAGACCGTTACATTATCTATGATGATGAAACTCACGAAACAATTGACTGGGGTGATGTTAACAGGCAATTTCCAACTGAAAAATTTAATTCTGTTTTTGAGAAAATGAAAAAACATGCAGAAGGAAAAGATCTTTATATTTTTGATGGATTTGTAGGCGCTGACAAAGAAAATAGATTGGCAATTCGTGTAATTAATGACCACGCATGGCAAAATCTCTTTTGCAGACAATTATTTGTCAGACCATCAAAAGAAGAACTAGATTCACATGATCCTGACTTTACTATTGTATGTCTAAATGACTTTGAAACAATTCCTGAAATTGATGGAACTCGAACAAATATTTTCATTTTGATTAATTTATCAAAAAAAATTGTATTGATTGGTGGAACCAATTATGCAGGTGAAATGAAAAAATCTATGTTTGCTGTAATGAATTACTTGATGCCAAAAAAAGATGTCTTTCCAATGCACTGTTCTGCAAATATTGGCAAAGACGGTGATACTGCACTCTTCTTTGGTTTATCTGGCACTGGAAAAACAAGCTTGTCTGCAGATCCTGAACGTATGTTAATTGGTGATGATGAACATGGTTGGTCTCAAAATGGAGTCTTTAATTTTGAAGGCGGTTGTTATGCAAAATGCATTAATCTTAATGAAGAAGCAGAACCACAAATTTGGAACGCTATCAAATCTGGAGCAGTTCTTGAAAATGTTGTTGTAAACAAAGATACTTTGAAACCAGACTTTGATGATGGAAGTTTAACTGAAAACACTCGTGCAGCTTATCCTTTAGATTACATTCCAGGAGCTGTAATTCCAAGTGTAGGTGGTCATCCTAAAGTTATAATATTTTTAACAGCAGATGCGTTAGGTGTACTACCTCCTGTATCAAAATTAACAAAACAAGGTGCAATGTTTCATTTCATGTCGGGCTACACAAGTAAACTTGCTGGCACCGAACGTGGAATTAAAGAACCAAAAGCAACATTTTCTGCATGTTTCGGTTCTCCATTTATGCCTCGTCCTGCATCAGTATATGCAAAAATGTTAGGAGAAAAAATTCTTGATCACAATACAGTTGTCTATCTAATTAACACTGGATGGTCTGGCGGTCCATATGGAGTTGGAAAAAGAATCAGCATAAAGTATAGTCGTGCTATGGTAACTGCAGCATTAACTGGAAAATTCGATTTGATAAAATTCAGACATGATGACACTTTCAATCTAGACGTTCCTACTGAGTGTCCTGATGTACCTTCTGATGTATTAGATCCAAAAAACACATGGGTGGATAAGGATTCTTATGATTTATCTGCAAAGAAACTGGCACAAATGTTTGGTGAGAACTTTACAAAATTCAAAGATGTATCTCCTGAAATCAGAGATGCTGGTCCACCACTTCAGTAGATTTCTTTCTAAATTTTAAACCCACAATTATCACAATACTGAAAATTATTCCTAAAATTATTAATGCTCTTTGTGGTAGTTCTGAATTCTCAACGATTGGTTTTTGATCACTCAAATCTTTTTTGATTTCATAAAACTCATACACGTCAAATGTGTCATCTGAATTCTTCACATTGGCTTCAATCCAATATTTGCCCGCATCGTACAATTTCAAACTCTCAAATTTTTTTGGTGTAATAGAAATACTTCGTTCTTCAAATGTTTCACTATTTGTAATTGTAATCTTTGCATATTCCCAATCTAATGGTCGTTTCACTTGAAAAGATAATTCATTTTCAGATTCTAAAATAACTATTGATGCCTCACTAACTTTAACAATCATAGGAATTTGATACACTATGTCATTATTAGTAATGAATGCTCTAGTCTCAAAATTACCTAATTCATTTTTAATTAATTTTGAAGTAATGTATAATGATGAATCTTTAATTTCATAATCAAACACTACATTATCTGTATTTGAAAACTCTACTTGTTGAATATTTGTTGTTTTACCTAACGAATCAATCTTAATTTCATGTTCTTCTGATGCTTTATTTTCAGATAGATTGAAAATTAATTTTGGCGGTTCAAAAATTAATTCTGAATTAAATGCTTTTTTCAAATCAATTCTTCCTGCACCTCCTGCGTCAAATTCAAATTCTTTTCTATATTCATCTGTGATTACTTCTGAGGTTGTGACTAGAATGGATTTTATTTCATGTGGCGTCAAGTCTGGATTTTTTTCTAATAGTAAAGCAATTGCACCTGAAACATGTGGTGCAGCATAACTTGTTCCACTTGTTATGTTATAGAAATTCTTCAATGAAGTTGTATTTACAAAAACTCCTGGTGCAACAAGATCTGGTTTTTGATAAAATGGAGATACTGGTCCTCTAGAACTAAATGTTGCAAGAAAATCTGGATGATTAAATACATTCAATGTCCCTACAGATTCACTCTCAATAATTTTTTTTAACTCCAACCCTTCTTCTCTTGTCATTGAAACTGTTGGTATTGATGGATAGTAATCTTCACTAACATATTCGTGAATTAGTTCTCCAAAAAATATTCCTGGTTGGTTGTTATACACGATTAATCCTTTTGCACCATTTTTTGATGCAAAAATTTCTTTATCTGAGAAAAAAACAATTTCATCTGGAGTTTCTCCTCCTCTTTCTGCCAAAACTATTTTGTTTTTTACATCTATTCCGTCAAAATCATTTTCTCTACTATATTTTCCAAATACAATTTCCGTTGATATAGGATCTGAAATCGTGTCTGTTCCTAACATTGGTAAAACTTGGAATTGTGTTTCTCCAACCTCTAATGTTGAAACCATACTTGAATCACGATTATTGTATGTGGCTCCAACTGTTATTGCGTTAGGATTTTTTGCTGGACTGCCAATTGTACTCTTATCTGGTCCACTATTTCCTGCAGCTGCTACTACTACTATTCCTTGATTTATTGCATTATTTACTGCCTCGTCAATTTTGTCATGAGTCATGTTTACTCCAAGACTAATGTTTATGATGTCAACTCTATCTTCTACTGCTTGATTGATAGCATCAATGATCAAATTTGATGGAACTGATTCACCATCAGATGAAACTCTGTATGAAAAAATCTTTGATTCTGGTGCTATACCTTTCAGCTGACCATCAGCTGCTATGATTCCTGTTACCTGAGTTCCATGTCCATTTGTATCTTGTGGGATTGAATCATTATCAACAAAGTCGTATCCCTTCAAAAATCTGGATGTTTCATCTTGATTAAAAAAATCTGGATGATTTAGATTAACCCCTGTATCAATCACTCCAATCTTTATGCCCTTGCCGGTAAAACCCAATTGTTTTGGAAACTCTGCACCTATGTATGGTCCGCTATTGTCTAAAAATAATTCAGAGTTTTCATCTAATGTAAGAAAATTTGTCATAACTAGCGAAAACAATCCGCCTACTAGTAATGTGAAAAGTAAAAAATTTCTCATATGTGTTATAATCTTTAATTGGTAATAATTCCTTTAGAAAAACAATAAATTACTTTCCGTATTACCCCTCATATGGGAAAATACACACTTCCTGAGATGCCTTATGCATATGATGCACTAGAGCCTCATATTGATGCACAAACAATGGAAATACATCATTCAAAACATCATCAAAAATACACTGATGGTATGAATGGTGCATTGGAAAAACTTAGTCCTGAATTACAAGGTAAGGACATAGAAGAAATTTTGTCAAACATCAATCAAGTCCCTGACGATGTTAAGGGTGCCATTAACTTTAATGGTGGAGGATACGATAACCATAAACTGTTTTGGAACAGTATGAAACAAAATGGTGGTGGTGAACCAACTGGTGCAATTGCTGATGCCATAAACGATTCCTTTGGATCATTTGCAGAGTTTAAAGAATTATTCTCTAGCAAAACAGCTCCAATTCAAGGAAGCGGATGGGGTTGGTTAGTATACAATCCAAATTCTGGTAAAGTCGAATACAAGGCAATGTCAAACCAAACTAGTCCAAGAACTGAAGGTTTAGTTCCGCTATTAGGACTAGATGTTTGGGAACATGCATACTATCTCAAGTATCAAAACAAAAGACCTGATTACATAGCTGCTTGGTGGAATGTCATCAATTGGGATGAGGTAAACGATCGATTCTCAAAAGCAAAGTAATTCTCTTTCCTTTTTTATTTTCTTTCTAAAAACTCTAATTTTTATACAGTTAACATGTCTCAAAGTCATGAGTGAAGAACAAGCCCAACAGATGTTACAGCAAATGCAAATGCTTGAGAATATGTATGCAGAATTATCACAAAAAGAAAATTCCATAAAAAATGTTATTCGTGATGCTGACTCTGCAATAAAATCAATTCAAGGTATTAAAGCAAATCCTGATTCTGAAAGTCTGGTTCCAGTTGGAATGGGTACTTTTGTCAAAACAAAAAATATTCCAAATGAAAAAATTGTAGTTAATGTTGGCGCTGGTGTTGCAATTGAAAAAGATCATGATTCAGCACTTAGTTATTTGGAATCAAAAATTAAAGAACTAGAAGTTGCATTACAAGAAACAAATGCACAAAGACAACAAATTGCAGCAAATCTAGAACAAGGAAAACAACAGATGCAACAAATTATGCAGCAATCACAATCTCCACCTAAATAATATGTTTGATAATCTAAAAAAAGCATTTTCTAATGCATCTACTGGATTTAGTGAAAAAGATCTTAATGAAAAAGATATTGAAGATGTTTTGTTTGAACTGGAAATTAATTTACTTGAATCTGATGTGGCTACTGAAGTAATAGATTCTATTAAAGACAGTCTCAAAGAAAAAATTATTGGTTCTAGAGTTGAAAAGAAAAATATCCAAAATTTTGTCAAACAAAGCCTGATTGAATTCATTAGTGAAACTTTCGACAATGCAGGCCAAATTGACTTGAAAGATAGAATTAATGAGAAAAAGTCATCAAATGAGCCGTTTATCATAGTATTTGTTGGAATTAATGGTACAGGAAAAACAACATCATTAGCAAAAGTTGCAAATATGTTAAAAAATGAGAAATTTTCTGTAGTGATTGCAGCTGCTGATACTTATCGTGCCGGAGCAATTGAACAACTTCGTGAACATACAAACAGATTAAATCTTAAAATTATTGCACAAAATTACGGCTCAGATCCTGCAGCTGTTGCCAAAGATGCTGTTTTGTATGCTAAATCTCATAAGGTTGATTGTGTTTTAGTTGATACTGCAGGACGAATGCAGACTAGTTCTAATTTAATGGAACAAATTGCAAAGATTACAAAAGTTGTTAATCCCGATATGAAAATATTTGTCGGTGATTCATTAGCAGGAAATGACACTGTAAATCAAGCACGTGAGTTTCATAATCATGTGAAATTTGATTGTTCAATTTTAACAAAAAGTGATGCAGATGCTAGAGGTGGTGCGGCACTATCTATTGTAAAAGTTACTTCATCTCCAATTATCTATGTAGGCGTAGGTCAGGAATACGATGATATTGTAAAATTTGATAAACAAACATTTCTTGAAAATGTTTTTGAATCTACTGATATTGATGTTCCATCACTTGATGAAATCAAAACACCAGAACCACAACCACAACCACAACCAGAACCAGAACCACAACCAGAACCACAACCAGAACCAGAACCACAACCAGAACCACAACCAGAACCACAACCAGAACCACAGGAGAGTGATGATCCGTTTGATGGAATTGAAACTGATGACATCAACAACTATGCTGATTTGTATGATGTTCCTCCACCAGAAACTGATAATGAAGCAAAAAAATTAGCTAGTCAAATTAAGAAATGGATTCAAGATGGAAGGCCAAAACCATAGTTTACAAAACTATAAGAAACATCTTCTATTCTGTAATCTATGACTCAAAAACCGCACAATGTTGACATACTCACATTAGATGAATTGGAATCTAAGGAAATTAATAATATTATTGATTTAGCAATTGATCTTAAAAAACAACAAAAAAAGGGAAAAGAAAAACCACTATTACAAAATAAAACTTTAGCAATGATTTTTGAAAAACCTTCTACACGAACACGTGTAAGTTTTGAAACAGGAATGTTTCAACTTGGTGGTCATGCACTTACATTATCTCCAAATGATCTTCAATTATCTCGTGGTGAATCAATTTCTGATACTGCAATGACACTTTCTCGTTACGTAAATGTCATATTGGCTCGTGTTTATGATCATAAGTCTTTGGAAAATCTTGCAAGAAATTCTTCTGTACCTGTAATTAATGGACTATCAGATTCATTTCATCCGTGTCAAATACTTGCAGATCTAATGACAATAAAAGAACATAAAAAAAATCTAAAGAAAATTAAAATCGCTTGGATAGGTGATGGAAACAATGTTTGTAACTCTTTGATATTAGGATGTGCAAAATTAAAGATAAAACTCTCTGTTGCAATTCCAGATGGTTATGAACCTGATTTTGATGTTGTAAAAACTGGTAAAGAATCTGAAATTTTAGAAATCTCTGACAATCCTGAAGCAGCAGTAAAAGATGCAGATGTTATAATGACTGACACTTTTGTTTCAATTCATAACACCAATCCTGATCGCGTAAAAAAATTCCTTCCAAAATTTCAAGTCAATCAATCTTTAATGAATAAGGCAAAAAAAGATGCTATCTTCATGCACTGCCTTCCTGCAAAACGTGATCAAGAAGTAACTTCTGATGTTATTGATGGTTCTCAATCTGTAGTTTGGGATGAAGCTGAAAATCGTCTACATGTTCAAAAAGCATTGCTAGTTCACCTTCTTGGCGTCTAAGGTTTATAATACCAATCTCAAGTTTTTCCTCTATAGATGGCATATTCGAAGATATTACAAAGAATTCGTAGTGAGAAAACTAACTATCGGAAACGAAAAATCATGCTTATGGGAAAGCGTGATTTCATTACAGTTAATGTTACAAATGAAAATACTCAAGTCCAAATTGTAAAACCTGAAATTAAAGGAGACAAGGTTTTAGCTTCTGCTCATTCTAGATTTCTATTAAAAGATGGTTGGAAAGGTTCACGAAAGAATATTCCTGCATCATATTTGACCGGTTACATGGCTGGAAAAAAAGCATTATCCAATGGAGTCACTGATGCAATTTTGTATAGTGGTACTAGAAGATATACTGATAGAATGGCTGCTGCATTGAAAGGAGTAATTGATGCAGGTGTAAAGGTTCCAGCTGATGAAGAATCATTTCCAGCTGATGAAAGAATTAACGGTGAACATCTTAAAGTTAAAAATGATATTTCAAGTGTTAAATCAAAAATTGATAGTGAGGTTAAAGCATAATGAGTATTGAAAAAACTGTTAAAAAAACACCACAACAACAATTTAGAGGTGGACCTGGAGGTGGACCTGGAGGTAGACCTGGTGGACCTGGAGGTAGACCTGGTGGACCTGGAGGTAGAGGCGGTCGTCAAGGTGATAGACCAAGAAGACCAAGACGTGAACCTGTTGTAGAAGTTTGGGAACCAAAAACAATCTTAGGAAAAAAAGTTGCATCTGGTGAAATCACTACTATGGAAGAAATTTATGAAAAAGGTTTACGTATTCAAGAAGCAGGAATTATTAAAAAATTATTACCTGATTTAAAAACTGAAGTTATTGATGTTGGTTTAATCCAAAAGATGACACCAAATGGTCAATCAACAAGATTCAAAGCTCTAGTTGCAGCAGGAAACCAAAATGGTTGGCTTGGAATTGGTCTTGGAAAATCAAAACAAATGAGAATTGCAATTGAAAAAGCAAATAACGCTGCATTTCTAAATGTCAGTCCAATAAAACTTGGATGTGGAAGTTGGGAATGTAGATGTGATCAAAAACATTCTGTTCCATTTACCGTTAAAGGTAAAGGTGGAAGTGTAACAATTGAAATTTTACCAGGTCCAAGAGGATTAGGACTTGTTGCAGGTGGAAAAATTCGTAATTTATTAAAATTAGCAGGTGTAAAAGATGCATGGACTCATACAAATGGTTCTACTGCAACAATGAACTCAACATCAAAAGCATTACTTGAATGTCTAAGACAGACATTCAGTCAGGGATGAGTACTATGTCTAAAGCATATCTTGTTGTAAGAATTAGTGGAACAGCAGATGTACCTTATTGGGCTACCACTACAATGAATCTATTAAAATTAGAAAAGAAACATCGTGCAGTAATCATTCCTGAAATAGATAATACAATTGGAATGTTAAGAAAAGTCCAACATTATGTTGCCTGGCAAGAACTTGATGTTGAAACTGCTAAGGAACTTTTAGATAAAAAGGCCCGAAAATCCGGTTATAAGAAAATCACTCCTGAAGATATTACCGCATTAGGATACAAATCTGTAGATGAATTAGCTTCTGCATTAGCAGAAGGTAAAACTTCTCTTACAAAGTTAAAACCACTAAAACCTTGGTTTGCTCTAGATCCTCCAAGACATGGATTCAAAAGAAGTTGTAAACGACTTTATGGTCAAAAAGGTGTTTTGGGATATAACAAAGAACTTTTAGTTATTGTAAAGAGGATGATGTAGTATGGCAACAAGATTAAGAAAAACTAGAAGATTAAGAGGTGGAAGACACATGGGATGGGGTCAAGTTGCACAACATAGATCATTTGGTCATAAAGGTGGTCTAGGACGTTCTGGACATCTCAAACACTTAGCAAGTACTGTAATTAAAGAAGATCAAGATCATTTTGGTCATGAAGGAACTCATTCTCCACATCCAAGCATCACAAAGATTTGGATAAATGTTAGAGACTTGAATGATTTATTTTCTAAATCTGGAAAATCTGAAAATTCCAAAAACGTTTTAGATCTACAATCACTAAAGATTGAAAAATTACTAGGTGGAGGTCAAATTAATACTGCATATACAATTAAAGTAAAAAACGCAACACCTTCTGCAATTGAAAAAGTAAAACAAGCAGGTGGTGAAGTAATTCTTCCTATTCAAAAAACTGAAGAAAAAACACAAGAAAAAACTGAAGATGTAGAAAACAACGATGGCTGAAGGAACACTAACTGAAACCATACGAAAAATTGTAGCCAAGGCTGAACCTTACATTCCTCAAGTTCCAAAACCAAAAAGGAAAATTCCTTTACAACAAAAAATCCTATGGACTTCTGGTTGTCTTGTAATTTATCTAGTCATGGGTCAAACTCCTTTGTTTGGCGCATCTGCACCTGAATTTGATTTTCTAGCATTTGCAAGAGTAATTTTTGCATCAGCACAAGGTTCTCTTGTTGAATTAGGCATTGGACCAATAGTTACTGGTGGTCTATTAATGCAATTACTTCGTGGTTCTGATATCTTAAAGTTTGATTTTAAAAACCCCGCAGAACGTGGTGTATTTCAAACTGCTACAAAGCTTGTAACTTACATCGTAATTGTTGCTGAGTCTATAGTATATGCAATTGCTGTTTATGGACCCGGAATTTCTGAGCCGCATGTGATGTACATACTGATAGGGCAGTTAATGGGGGCGTCTGTAATTGTAATGTTCTTGGATGAAACTATCCAAAAAGGATGGGGTCTAGGTAGTGGAATTAGTATATTCATTATGGCAGGAGTTGCTCAACAAATTCTCTGGAGTCTGTTTAGTCCAATGCCTGCTGGTGACGGTGGTGCAGTTGGTGTATTTCCATTCATTGGTCAGATGGCTGCGTATGGTGATGTAGCAGATGCGTTGTTCCGGTCAAATCAACTGCCGAGTGTCTTTGGATTGTTCTTAACTGCGGGAATACTTGCGATACTTGTATACACTCAAGGTATGAAGGTAGAAATTCCAATTGTTTCTACAAAGTATAGGGGTTTTGCTGCAACTTATCCAATCAAAATGATGTATGTTTCAAACATTCCTGTAATTTTGGCTTCTGCATTAACTGCAAACGCTGTGTTTATTGGACAAATGTTTTGGTCACAATTTAACCCGCGTAACAATAATGTGTTCTTGAATATTTTAGGACAATTTGATCCTACAAGTCCGTCATCTCCGATCGGTGGAATTGTTTACTTTATCACTCCTCCAAGAGGTTTAGATTTAGCAGCACAAGATCCTATTCGTGCTATTGGATATGTGATATTCATGATCGGAATTGTAATTGTTTTTGGAAGATTGTGGGTAGAACTTGGTGGACTTTCTCCAAAGAAAGCGGCACAAAATCTTTTAGATGCAGATGTACAAGTACCTGGATTTAGACGTTCAAACAAACCAATTGAAACATTACTTAACAGATACATTCCATCAGTTACAATAATCGGTTCTGCAATTCTTGGATTAATTGCAGGTGTTTCGGATGTATTAGGAGTATTTGGTACCGGAATTGGAATTTTGCTTTCTGTAGATATTCTAATTAATTACTATAACCAATTAGTAAAAGAACAGGTGGAAGTTGTCATGCCACGGTTAGGTGCTTTGCTTGGTAGAACGTAAAAAAATCGTAATTGTTGGAATTCCGGGAGTTGGAAAAACTTCTCTAGTAGAGCGTATTGTCGAAATGTTAAAAGCTGACAAACACAAAGCATGTGTTCATAGCTATGGAACAATGATGATGGAGCAGGCAACAGATGGTGGTTTTTCTGACAGAGATTCTTTAAGAAGATTACCTGTTTCAGAACAAAAAGCATTACAGAAAAAGGCAGCATCAAAAATTGCTGAATTGACTGATGATGTAATCTTCATTGATACACATGCATTCATTTCCACCAAAGAAGGATTTTATCCTGGTTTACCAAATCATGTAATTCAAATTCTTGAACCAACACATTTCATAGCAATTTCGGCACGTCCTGAAGAAATTTACAATCGTCGAATGAAGGATGATTCTAGAAACCGTGATAAAATTTCAATCGAAGCAATAAAAAAGGAACTTGCAGTACAAGATGCTATGTTATCAAGCTGTTCAGTTTTATCAGGGTCTCCAATGAAAGTCATATTGAATAATGAAGGTAAAATTGAAGAAGCCGCACAAAATGTAATAGATGCAATAGGAGTCGATGAATAAATGGAATTTAATTTTATACTAAACTTCATTGATGCAGTTTTTCTTCAAATGGATTTCTTTGGTATGAGAGAAGGTCCTTTGGGTACAGACGATCCTATGATTAAAGGTGCAATTTTATCAATGTTGGCAGTTGCTGGATTTGGAATTGCGTTGAATCTGATCAACTCATCTATTAGAAAAAAAATGGTTGATCAAGTAAAACAGAGACGAATCACAAAAGAGGTTCGAGCTTGGCAAAAAGAAAGAATGGCTGCATTTAGATCAAAAGATCAAGCAAGAATTGCTAATGCAAACAAAAAATCTGCTTACATGAATAAAATGAATATGGAAATGATGCAGATGAATATACGTCCAATGATGATTACAATCATTCCTTTAATGTTAATTTTCTATTTTGTACTCCCGCAATTATTCTCATATACTGTTGCACTTTCACCAATTCCACTAAATGTTATTCCTGGTGATTGGTTTGAACTAACATGCACTGCTCTTAAAGTTGAAGAGGGTGCATATTGTCAAGACGAAAATGCATTATATTTATGGGCTTGGTATTTCCTATCATCAATTGCATTTAGTGGGCTCATCATGAAACTAACTAAAACACAAATGGATTTAGGATAATTGTCAAAATCCATTGTAGTATCTGGTCCTCCTGCTATTGGAAAGACAACTGTAGCAAAAGGACTAGCAAAAGAATTCAATCTAAATTATCTTAGCGGTGGTGATATTTTGAAAGAACTTGCCAGTGAACAAGGATTTTCTTCTAGTGGTGATGATTGGTGGGATACTGAAGATGGAATGAAATTCCTTAATCAAAGAAAAGAAAATCCAGAATTTGATAAAAAAGTTGATGAAAAATTAATCAAATTATTTGAAAAAGGTGATGTTGTTATCACTAGCTATACACTTCCATGGTTAATTGATAGTGGAATAAAATTATGGTTAAGCGGAACTATAGAAAATAGCGCAAAACGTATGCAAAATCGTGATAATATGGAAGAATCTTCTGCATTTGAAGTTGTTAACAAAAGATTTAATGAAAATAAATTAATTTACAAAAATCTCTACAATTTTGAATTTGGAGATGATCTTTCAGTTTTTGATAAAATCATTCAAACTGATGGAATTAATGCAGAACAAGTGTTAGAAATTGCAAAATCAAGTGTGAGAGAATTACTTTGACTCTAAAACAACTTGAAAATCTTGTGAAAATAGATGAGGATTTGACTAATCCTGAAAATGGAACATACTATGACAAACGAACTATTGAACAGTTACTTGATTATGGTTTAATTTTGATTGATAAACCGCCAGGACCTACAAGTCATGAAGTTGTTGCTTGGGCAAAAAGAATTCTAGAAATTCCTAAAGCAGGTCATAGCGGAACTCTTGATCCACAAGTCTCAGGTGTTTTACCTCTTGGTTTAGGTGAGGGAACAAAAGCTCTTGGAGTATTGCTATTGGGACCAAAAGAATACCATGCATTGGGAAGACTACATTCGTTACCTTCCAAAGAAAAATTAGAACAAATACTTGAATTATTCCGTGGTGAAATTTTTCAAAAACCTCCACAACGTTCTGCTGTAGTAAGGCAAACACGAAGCAGAACAATCTATGAATTAGAACTGTTAGAACAAAAAGAACGTCTGGTTTTATTACGAATTTTATGTGAGGCTGGAACATACATAAGAAAATTATATTATGATATGGGTGAATTACTTGGACCTGGTGGTTCTATGATTGAATTACGTCGTTCACGTGTACATCAATTCAGTGAAAAGAATCTTGTCACCATGCATGAATTAGCTGATGCATATGCAACTTGGAAAGAAAATAAAGATGAATCAAAACTTTTGAAAATTATTAGGCCAGTAGAAGAAACTTTTAGTGAAATTAAATCTGTAGTTATTCGTGATTCTGCAATAGATTCTATGTGTCATGGCGCACAATTAGCAATACCAGGAGTTTTACAAATATCTCCATATTTAGAAAAAGGTGATCTAGTTGGAATTTATTCTCAAAAAGGTGAGATTGTTGCATTAGCAGAATCACTCTTATCTGAAACTGAACTTAAAGAACAAACTAAAGGTTATGCTTTTCAAACAAAACGAATCATTATGAAACCAAACACTTATCCAAAAAACTGGCGTACCAGTACCCCAAAAAAAGAATAAAAATTGTTTCCTAAAGGTTTACTTTTTGCAATAATTCTTGGTGTCGTAGCTGGACCAATTTTTGGAATTATTTTGTATGAATATGGTGTAGAGGATCAATTAGTCTTTGTTGATGGAACATCATTATCAATTGTTACAGAAAAAACCAATTTTACATTAGGTGAACCCATCTCTATTACAATTGTTAATTCAGGTATTGATGACCTAAGATTTCCCGACGCTTCGTATGGTTTAGTGATAAAGCAGCTAGACAGCATACCTATTTTTTCACCAGCATCAGCTCAAGTAATTTCTAAATTGAATTCTCATGAAGAAGTAACTTTTGTTTGGGATCAAATAAAAAATAATGGTGATCATATATTGGAAGGAACATACAAAATAACATCAAAAGCTATAACACTTGATGAAAGTATAATAGAAAAAATTATCATAATTCATGTTTTCAAATAAATTAATAATGCATTTTTATAATCACTATCGAATTATTATTTAGCGAAAGCTAATGCCGAGGTCGCCTAGCCTGGTAGGGCGCGTGCCTGGAAATCTTAAACCATAAAGCACGTTCTCGCAAGGGATCGAGAGTTCAAATCTCTCTCTCGGCGCCATCTTTAATTTAAAATTATAGACTGTATGTTGTTGTATATTGAAAAAATTTGATATCGCAATTATAGGTGGAGGAATTTTAGGTACCACAATTTCATATTGGATATCTAATCTTTACAACTCAAGTGTTTGTGTAATTGAAAAAGAATCTAATGTAGCTCAACATACTAGTGGAAGAAATACTGGAGTTGTTCACACTCCATTTTATCTAAATCCTGAAAAGAAAAAAATTTTTGCTAAATCTGCACATGTATCTCGTGAATTATGGAAATCACTTGCAAAAAACAAAATGTCTCCTTGGAATGAAGTAGGAACCATAGAAGTTGCTTTAAATGAAATTCAACATAAAACATTAGAAAAATACCAAAAATGGGGAGTAGAAAATGGTGTATCTGAAGATAATCTTTTGTTATTAGATTCAAATGAATTAAAACAGAAAGAACAAAACATTGAATGCCATTCTGGGTTATTATGTAAAAGTGATGTATCTACAGATTATTCTAAACTCACACAAGAAATACAGAAAATTTCTGTTCAGAATTCTACTGAATTTCTTTTTCAAAAAAATGTTAAATCATTTTTCATGAATGATGATGTAATTCAAATCAACTTTACAGATAATTCTTCAATTGAATGTAATTACTTGATTAATTGCTCTGGTGGAAATTCTCTTGATATTGCAAAACAATTTGACTTATTCGAATCTTATTCTGATCTTCATTTTAGGGGTGAATATTGGATAGCTGATAATAATTATGCTGACATTGTAAAAACAAACATCTATTCAGTAGCAAGACATCCTGAATTTCCTTTTCTTGATCCTCATTGGATAAAACGTGCTAATGGAACCACTGAGATTGGTCCGAATGCTGTACCTGTACCAACACCTGAAACATACGATGGTTTTGTAACTGACATTCCATCAACTGTATCTAAACTAGGGGAAATTCTTACTGGTGGTGCAAAAAAATTATTTCTCAATCCTGATTTTCTGTCATTAATTAGTCATGAATTTAGAAGTTCAATTTCAAAAGATTCAATGGTTCAGCGTGTTATGGATTTTATTCCATCTTTGAAACCAGATTATTTCACAAAAAAAGGAACTGCAGGAATACGCACTCCTGTAATTTCTCCAGATGGAAATTTTATATCTGATGTAATGGAACGGGAAGGTCATAATTCATTTCATATTGTAAATTATAATTCTCCTGGTGCAACTGGAGCCCCTGCATATTCTGCCTTGGTTGTAAAAAAATTACAAGATAAAGGGATTTTAAAAGAACATAATTCTCAAAAGAATCAGTTATGGAACTTTAATTCAATAATAGATGAGATTTAATATTCCATAAAAATTAGAATTTTATGCTCCCTGATAGATGCTCTGTAAAACAAAGTGGGCGAGATTGTGTTAATCCACCAGAATATGTTGTAGAAATTGTTCACAATGATGATTCTTACATGGTTGGAATTACATGTGAAAAACACAAGGATGTTGTAACTGTAAAAATTGGTGAACTTCAAAAAATAGGAAAAATCCCTGAAGGCATACTTGAATTTCAAAAACTTAAATCTGTTGGAACTGATTGTGTTAAAGGAAATCCTGATGATGTTTTAATTCAATTAGATTAAACCGAATAAAGTAATTTTTTTCCTTCTAATGCAAAAACTAAATTTTTTACAGTAATATCGGACATTTTTTGTCTTGTTTCATTAGTAGAACTTCCAACATGTGGTGCTAAAACAACATTTTCTAATTTTAATAATAAACTATTACTATGAACCGGCTCTGATTCATAAACATCCATTCCTGCACCTTGAATCTCTTTTGTTTTCAATGCAGTCACTAATTGTTTCTCATTCACAATTTTTCCTCTAGATGTATTTATTAAAAAAGAAGTCTTTTTCATTTTTTTAAAAATTTTTGAATTCATTAAATGATGTGTATCATTATTGTATGGAACATGCAGTGAAATTATATCACTTTTTTTGTAGAGTACACTTTCTGATACATATTTTGCTTTTAATTTTCTTTCTATACTCTTTGATACAGGTTTTCTGTTATGATAAATCACATTCATCCCTAAGCCATTTGTTTTTTTTGCAACTTCTCTACCAATTCGTCCCATTCCTATAATTCCAATAGTTTTACCTGAAACTTCTGTACCTGTGTAGTCATAAGCGCCAAATATCACATTCCATTTTTTATTTCTAATAATTCTGTCACCTTCTGAAATTCTTCTTAAAACATCTAGAATTAATCCAATTGTTAATTCAGCAGTTGCATTTGTCAAAACTTCAGGTGTATAACCAATTTTAATTCCAAGTGACTTTGCAAAATCAATATCTATGTGATCAAATCCTACACTAAAAGTACTGATCACTTTGAGATTTTTTGCATTTTTAATGACTTTTTTGTCTATTGTATCATATGGGTGGCAAATCAAACCATCCATATCTTTAATTTTATTAATTAAATTCTTTTTTGGAATTGGGATCTTACCGTTATGCAAAAAAACATTACATTTTTTTTCTAACTCATCTAATGCAGATTTGTGTAGACGTCTTGTAACCAACACATTGAAATGTTTTTTCATTGATGTATGCTTAAATCATTTATGATATTTAATCCATCTATTATGTACATGACAAATGATTATTAGACAGTTTTTTCTATTCAACAACTATTGAATATAATAGACGTAAATAGAATATTTCGAAAATCAATCATTAATGAATTTTTTATTCCTGAATTAACAAAGCTTGATTTCAAAAAATCAAATGTAAAACATCCTGAAATATCTGCTGACGGTTTAATGCAATCCAATCTTCTTCATATCTTCTTTGATGTTGAAACTGGTAATGATTATCCTGATGGAGATGAATGGTTCATTGCCGAATTTCTCTTTCCATATCAAATGAAATTACCTGATAATCTAAAGGGAACTGATTATTTCACAACAATCTCTGTAGAAGAAGGAAAAAATTTCTGGCACCATCGTGAATTAGTTCGTTACAAATATGGAAAATCTAAGAAGTTAGATGAATCTCTTGATTTTATTGAATCAAAATATAAAGAATTACACGGATTAGTTGAGCCACTTGAAAAAGAAATCAAGTAGTTAATTTCCATCCATTTTCTGAATTTACAAATTTCTTCTCACCTGTAAACACTGTACTCAATCTCCATCTTGCTGCTTCTTGATCAAAATTATAAATCACACTTTTAACATCTTTTGGAATCTTTTCTTTATCTAAATGATATGGCAATAATTCTACAACAAAATCTATTTTTTCAACTTCCATTTTGAACCATTGACTTTCATCTGATTCGATAATGAATTCAATATCTGGTTCTCCTAAAAATTTTAATTTTATTCTTAACGCTTTTCCATTTCCTCTTCTTCGTTTCATTTCCTTAAAAACTCCTTTAAGTTTATCCCATTCTTTGAAATCAAACCATTTGAAAAATTCACTATTAAATGAATATGGAAAAGATATTTCTAAATGACTGACAAATTTTTCTTGATATGTATTTTCAATTTCTTCATCTTCTGTTTGGAATCTTTTATCAAGTATGCTTCGAATTACATTAATTTCCCATGGTGAAACACCATAATGCTTAATGAATAATGGTTTTATCTGATTTGACACGAAGTTTATTCTTCTAATTAATAATTAAAGCTTCAAAGTGTATGCAAATATTTCCACAAATACATTGCGCCTACAGTTCCAATCATAAACAACATTGGTTTCCATGCAAAAACTGGTATATCTGGAGTAACTAATTTTATTTTGTATTCATCTAAAACTTTGTTTACATATTTGCTGATTCTTTTATTTAAAATATCATATTTTATTCCATTTTTCTTTAAAATTGATTCAATCTCGTAAATGACAGCAGTACGTTGACTAAACAAATGTTGTAAATAGTCTCTTGATATCTCAACTTCACCTTGAATTGAAATACTATCTTTTGTATTAGAAAATAATCTCACATGCATCTCCCATGGTTTTTTCAATTTCAATGATAATCCATCTCCAATTTGAAGCGGTTGTTTGTGTTCAAATTTTACTGTAGTGAATCCTTCATTAAACAGAATGTTTCTCATTTTCTCTGCACTTTCTTTAACAATTAAATGTAATTCTTCTACTCCAGTCATTTTATCAACATGAATTTTGTTATTTTTATCATTATCAATTAAAACTGTTTTTGGATATTTTGTTACATACTCCATAAAAACATCTTCAAAAAATCTCATATTTAATACTAGTCTGTATGACAAATACTCATTAAATCAATTACATATTCAATTATGTGAAACCTCAATCAGTTACAATTTCTAAAATATTCAAAAATTATGTTCTTTGTGAATATTGTGCTGGTAGATTAATCTCAAAACTTACAGGAAAACCATCATCAAAATTACTAGGAAAAAAGTATCTCAAAAAATTTTCCAAATCTTCTGACACAAAATGCTATATCTGTAAAAACATCTTCCAAAATCTTGACATAATGCTATCAAATATCTATGAAAAATCAAATAATATTGATTTTAAAACT
>CABXGK010000002.1 GCA_902511735.1 uncultured marine group I thaumarchaeote | reverse complement strand
TATAACACCAGAAAAAATTTCAATTAAAAATGATCAAGTTGTATCAGCAATTGTAGAAGGTGCAAACCTTTCATTGTATGACTTTGATTTATACAAAAAAGAAAAATCAAACAAAAAAGAACCAGATTTAACATTACTGACATCTGATAAAAATGCACAAAAAATAATTAAAAATTCAATAACAATATCTGATGCAGTTAAGTTTACAAGAGATGTTGCAAATCTTCCTCCAAATGAATGTCCTCCAGCAAAATTAGGCGAAATTGCAAAAAAAATAGCAAATCAAAACAAAATGAAATGCACAGTATTTTCAAAAAATGAAATAAAATCTAAAAGATTGGGTGGTGTGACAGCAGTTGGGCAAGGAAGTAAAAATGAACCTAGATTCATAATTTTAGAATATAGAAATGGGAAGAAAGAGCAAAAACCAATTTTACTTGTAGGCAAGGCTGTAACTTTTGATACAGGTGGAATTTCTTTGAAGCCAGGAGAAAAAATGGACGAGATGAAGTTTGACAAATGTGGAGGATGTACAGTATTAGGTGTAATGAAAGCAATTTCAGAATTAAAACTTCCAATCAATGTGATAGCAATTGTTCCTTCTGTTGAAAATATGCCAAGTGGAGACGCATTTAGACCTGGAGATATTGTCAAATTATTTAATGGAAAAACTGCAGAGATTCTAAATACAGATGCAGAAGGAAGATTGATTTTAGCAGATGGACTTGCTTATGGAATAAAACATTTCCAACCATCTTCGGTAATGGATTTTGCAACATTAACTGGAGCTTGTATTGTAGCATTAGGAACTAATGTTGCAGGAATTGTAAGTAATAATGCAAAACTTGCAACAAAGGTCAAATCATCATCTGTAAAAACCTCAGAAGAAGTTTGGGAACTTCCAATAAATGATGATTATATGGACATGGTAAAATCAAAGGTTGCAGATATTAGAAATCTTGGAATGGGAAGAGCCGCAGGAACTATTACAGCTGCAGCATTTTTAGCAAATGCAGTAGGAAACGTACCATGGGTTCATTTCGACATTGCAGGAACTGCATGGATACAACCATCTACAAAAAGTAAATCTTACAATTCACACGGTGCGACAGGATTTGGTGTGAGACTAGTAGTAGATTATCTGATGAATCAAAGATAGATCTACGTATTTGCAATTTTTCTAAAAATCCAATTTTTGATTTTCAATAAGACAAATATCCAGATAAAGATCAAAATCATTGCGATTAGCACTTTTACACCAGAATTTATGAGAGGATCAAAGTCTCCATAACCAGAAAACGATAACGGACCTAGAAAAATTACCATCAATGCACCTCCAACTATGATTAGTATCCACATTGCAAAGATAAATGAAAAAATTGGAAGAGACATTAGAAATTCACTCCCATCATGAATGCAGTAATTATAGCAAGAATTCCTGAAAATATGGCAAGTTTAAAAATTTCAATACCTATTTGTTTTTCAGATAGAGGTTTTTTTGCAATTAATAATCTAACAAGTGTAATTGGAGCATGGTTTTCAGAAGTTGTTTTTAATTTCCAATCGTCAGTGTGTGAAGTTGGATTTTTTATTTCACGATGTTCAACAATTTTCTTGACACTAGACAAAAATAAAAATGAATTAATTATTGCAGGAAGTATTGCTATAGCTGCTATAACTTCAACACCACCAACTATAGCAATTGCACCATATGCAGCACCAAATGTTATTGCACCAGAATCTCCAGGAAATACTTTACTTGGAAATTTATGATATTTGTAAAATGCTAATGATGCAAATGACAAACATAAACAAATTATTCCTACTTCATAATTTTGTAATATGAATAAACATATTGATAATGCAAAACTTGCAATTGTTGTAAATCCACTTGCAACACCATTTAGTACATCAATTGAATTAATTGTATTTCCCATAATTGGAATCATAAAAACAACTAGTGCCATGTATAGTAATGGTATTGATACAGAACCAAATAATGGAAAGCTCAAGTTTGAATCATATGCACCAAGTAACAGTATTGGAGCTGCACAGAATGCAAGCGCAAGAGGTTTAAACCAACCACCCATAGTTTTTCTATCATCTATAAGTCCTACAATAAATGCAAAGAATGTTGTTAAAATTACAGCAAGTATTTCAGAAATAGGAAAAAATACATACAAAATTATCAATGATGATTCAATTCCAATAATTATTGATAGACCTCCAGGTCGTGCAACCATTGTTTTTTCTTTTTTATTTGCATCAACTACAGTTATGTTACGTTTTTCTAAAGCACGAATTACAAAAGGAGTCAACCCATATACGGAAAAAAATGCAACGACTATTGCAATTATTGCTGGGATTATTAGTTGTTCCAATTATCTGACCTTTTCTACTTGAGACTTGATACTTTTTGCAAGAATTATACCAATTTTATCTATTGCTGCTAATTTCTCAAGAGGTGCTTTTTTGAGCGAAGCTTTGTTTTTGTAGCCATTTTTGTACAAAATTTGAGCACGAACTCGTCCAATTTGTTTGATTTTTACTAATTCAAGATATTTCTCTGGAACACCATGAACTATTTGCATTCTAAGTAAATCTAATTCATCAATTAGATTCTGATATTCAGATACAATCTTTTTTTGTTCATTTTCTTTGGCATAATCTCTCCAAAATTTAACAATCTCTGTGAAAGTATAAGCCAAATCTTTTGCATTTTCTTTAATATAGAATATATCACCAGGTTCAGCATCAAAATGTTCTGACATGTCCTGATAAGTCATAGCATCAATCCATTTGTAAAGAATTAAGAGACTTTTGAAACAATCTTCATTTGAAAAATTTTGTTGTCTGTATAATTTTTCATTTTTATTAATTAAATCATCCATAGATTCTTGATATTTATCAGGTACCGGATATTGTGAATAAAATTCAGGGAGATTTGTAATCATATGTAATATTCCAAATGTGTGTTTTGTTCCTCTGACATAATCTTCAATATAACCAGTCATATCAAAGGCAGTTTTTGGATCAATTCTTAAATAAAAAACTCTAATACCAAATTTTGTAGGCTCAAAACCATTTTCATCAGTTATCATTCCATATTCTTTTAATTTTTCAAGTTGTTTTGTTATCTTTTTTTCTAATATAGAATCATCTGAAAGTTGATACGCAGCAAAAGTTTGTGAAAAGAATTTTATTATTTTTTCATAAGATGTTGGATTAAATTTAGATGCAGTGTAAATAAATCCAAGTAAATTTATACGTAAAGAACTATCTTCATCCAAAGTTTTTGATTCTAATGGCTCAGGTTCACCGTCAACATAATGCTCCAATATTTCATCAGGATATCCTTTTGAAATAATTATTGATTCACCCATATCGTCGTATTGTGGTCGTCCAGCTCTTCCACACATTTGCTTATATTCTAAAATACTAATTTTTTCTAAACCATTACTTGTATATCTCATAACACTTGGAATTACAACTCTACGTGCAGGTAAATTTACACCAGCAGCTAGAGTAGGAGTTGCAGTCAAAAATTTTATGTGTCTATTTTTATATTCAGTTTCAATTATTGTACGACATCTTTGATCAAGTCCTGCATGATGAAATGCTGTACCATTTTTTACCATTTGTGCTAATTCGGTAGTTAATTTTGTATTATCATAACTATCTTTTGGGAGAATTTTCTTTGAAATTTTTTCTAATTCTTTTCTTTGATTTTCATTAAGCATTTTTATGACATCTCGTCCAGCCTCTTTTGCCCATGCTACAGCATTTTTTCTCGTCATTGCAAATATCAGGCATTGATCTCCATTTTCCACAGTATCTAATCCTAAACCAATCCAATCTTTTTGATGCCTAGATTCTTGACGGTCATTTGTAAGATTACCTTCAGTTTCTTCTCTATCTTGATTTGTTATGATATGCCGACTGTAGACGGCTTCAGATAACGGTACACGTCTAAATGTACTTTCAACTAATTCACAATCTAACCAATCTGCAAGTTCATCACTGTTTGATATTGTTGCACTAAGTCCAATAATTCTCGGTGGATTTTTTCCGATAAAGCCGGATCTAAGTCGAGTTAGAACAATTTCCAATGTTGGACCTCGTGTATCATCACCGATTAGATGAATTTCATCAGAAACTACCAAGCCTATGTCATAAATCCAATCTTGTTGAAATGCCATATTTGCATCCATACTTTCATTTGTAAGAAATATCACATCTGCATCTTCTAATTTTTCTTTTTTTTCTTTTGAATCTCCAGTAGATAATGCAACTTTTATTTTTCTACCAAGATTTAATTTTTCAAGTTTTTTAAATTCTTCAAATTTTTCGCTAGTTAAGGCACGTAATGGAGTTAGATAGATAATTTTGGTTTTATGTTTTGAAAGATGTGATAGAATTGCTAACATTGCAATGAGCGTTTTTCCGCTTGCAGTAGGTATTGTAATTAAAAAATTTTTTTTATCATCAAATAATCCTGCCTTTACAGATTGTTCTTGTGGTTCAAAAAGTTCTTTGTATCCTTCAGAGGTTAGAAAATCAATTACTTTAGGCTCTAAATCAAGTTTACTTATTTTCATACTATGTTATAATGACCAGGTTTTGACTCATAAATAGATGAGTCTCTTGCCATTTTTCGAATAAAGTTTTTAGCTTCTTCTTCAGTAAACTTTTCTGTTTTTGCTAATTCTTCTACTAATTGTTTTTCGTCTACAGGAGATTTGTGCTCACCTTCAAGTGATTTCATAACATCCATGAATAATTGCATCTTTGATACTTCACTTCTAGGTCTTCCTTGTAATACACCAAGATCTACTTTGCCAGTATTAACATCAATTCCTGCAACTTCAAACATACTTTGTAATAGATCAATTGCACGTTGTGCATCATCACTATCAACTTGGTTTTTCATGAGTAAACGTGCTCTTGCAGTAGCCAATCTAATCAAACCCTCTAATTGTCTAGGCGTGACTGTAATCATTTCTTCAGCCTCAACATTTCTCATTTTCATGTAATAATCAAGAATCTTTTCTTCAGCCTCTTTGGTTAATATTGGATTTATTCTTTTTACATATGACAAATATTTGGTTAATGTTTCAGAATCAATTTGTGATTTTTTATCAATTCCACTTGGCGTATGTAAATTAATTATATGTTGAGCAATTTGTGTATCTCTTTCTTTTGATGGTTTATCACGAACTACAAAAATTAAATCAAAACGAGTTAGTAATGGGACTGGAAGATTAACATTTTCTGTAATATTTTTGAAAGGATCATATTTTCCAAACATTGGGTTTGCAGCTGCAAGAATTGAAGTTCGAGCATTTAATGTTGCAACAATTCCTCCTTTAGAAATACTAGCTGTTTGTTGTTCCATAACTTCGTGTAATGCACTTCTATCTTCAGCTTTCATTTTATCAAATTCGTCAATACAAACTAAACCCTGATCACCAAGTACTGTTGCACCAGCTTCCAACATGAAGATTCCATTTGTGTCTCTAACTACTGCAGCAGTTAAACCAGCAGCAGTAGAACCACGTCCAGAAGTATACAAACCACGTGGAGCTACTCTAACACAGAATTTTAACATCTCACTTTTTGCAGTACCCGGATCACCAACTAGGAACACATTGATGTCACCTCTAATTTTACTACCATCTTCCAATTCTCTTTGTGTAGAACCGGCCATTAGTAACAAAATTGACTCTTTGATAATTTCATGTCCTGTAATGTGAGGAGCATACGAGTCAATCAATTGTTGATACAGATCGGGACTTTTGGATAATGATTTAATCATTTTTTCATCTTCAGGAGAAATTTCTTCTCTGTCAATTTTTCGAGATTTTTTATCTTTTTTACCACCTAGAAATTCAACATTGTTTCCATCTAATCTTAATCTGTACAAAGGACTGCTGTTCTTTGATACACCGCTCATTTTCTCTTGTTCGATTCTAACTATTCCTGTAAGAACTACTCTATCACCAGGTCTTGCATTATCAACTAAATCCTGTTTTACAGTAACATCAAGATAATGAGGTAACTGTCCAGGAGGAAGATCCTCAGGTAATTCTTGTAGACGTACAAACTGTACATCAATAAAACGACTAGATTCAGGTTCAACTCCAAGTTCTCTATGATTACATTTTGGATTTGAACATTGTACAGGAGATGTAAGAGATAACCCGTGTCCAAGAATTACATCGGTTCTATGTTTTTCTGGGCAAACAAAGACTAATTCTTTTGCAAGAGGTTTTACTTCAGATGCCCTTAGCACCATTCCAGAAACACTAGTTATTTTTCCAATAACTTCAGCGTTAATTTGACGTAAACTTCGTTGGACGGGATAATTTGCAATTCTTGCTCTTATTTCATGTTCAATTTTTTTTGCGTATTTTGGAAAACGTTCTTGTAAGATTTCTTTTATTGCTCTAGAAAATGCTTCAAGAATTGAATCAGGATTTTCACCAAATACAGATTCAATATCTGGATGCAATACAAGATCATTATAATCAATATTAATGAATTTGGATTTTGATGGCATCATATTATCAATATCATCAACATATCGAAAATTACCTTTTTCATCTTTAAACTCTAGTAAGAATTTTTTTACATAGTCAGATAATGCAGATTCAGTTTGTGTTTCAAGTGTCATTTCTTTTTACCCAATATTTGTTCTTTAAATGCAAGACTAGCATTATGTATCTGATTATAATATACTTCTTCTTCTACACTAAGTTTTGACGAAAGGTCAGATGTAAGTTTAGATGAATCTGCTAATCTAACTATTTTACCTTGTCTAATTCTAACTAATTGATTCAACATACTTTCTGCTTTATCAAAGTCAGTAGTTTCAAGTTTTTTCATGTATGCATGAAGTTTAATGTAAAAATGTTTGTCTAATGTTGCAAGTGAATCTTCATCTGCAATATCTTCTTTCACTTTTGCTTGTTTTAGTTCTTTAATCATATCTTGATCATGTAAAATTACATGTTTTTCTGACTCTAAGATATCAGCAACCCATCTAGGAATATTCATCATTTCGTTTTCTTTTCCTTCTATCTGTACACCAGATACATCCATCTTTAGGTCATGTTTGAATTCAACTTTAACGTCTTCTAGACCATATCCTATCGAATGAACTTTGATTACATCTTCTAATTCCAATATTGATCACACACCTTTCAGGGATTTATGGACAGCGATCGATCAATTTTCTCAACAATTAGCTTTGATCATTTGATCCTTCTAGGCATTTATTAATAACAAAATGAGTTTGCAACTATGACAATTTCAGATATTATGTGGGTAGAGAAGTATAGACCAAAGAAAATCTCTGAAATAGTTAATCAAAAAGACATCAAAGGCAGCCTATCAGCATTACTCAAAAATCAAGAAGAAATGCCACATTTACTATTTTCAGGTTCTGCAGGAGTTGGAAAGACCACAATGGCAATATGTATTTCTCAAGAAATTTTGGGAGACAAATGGAAGGACTACACACTAGAACTGAACGCATCTGATGAAAGAGGAATAAACATGGTAAGAGAAAGAGTAAAAAAATTCTCACGATTTGCAGGACTTGATACAGAGATTCCATTTAAGATAATAATTTTAGATGAAGCTGATGAGATGACATCAGATGCTCAAACAGCATTAAGAAGAATTATAGAAGATACAGCAAAATTTTGTAGATTTATTTTGATTGCAAACAATATTTCAAAAATTATTAATCCAATTCAAAGTAGATGTGCAGTTTTCAAATTCTCACAAATTGATGAAAAAGAGATTACCACACATCTAAAATCTGTATTAAAAAAAGAAAAAGGTAAAGCTGACGAAAAAGGTCTAAAAGAAATTGCCCAATATGCAGGAGGCGATCTTAGACATGCAATCAATCTATTACAAACTGCTGCAAGTACAGGAGATATTACTCAAGATAGTGTAAAAGCTGCTGCAGGATTAACAAAAACAAATGATGTAGACGATGTGTTGAAGTTAGCAGTTTCAGGAAAAATTCAAGATTCTAGAAATAAAATGATAGAATTGATCAAAGTGTATGGGATGTCAGAATCAGATTTTCTAAAATATATCAATCAAGCATTGTTTTCTACAAAATATGATAATCTAGAAGAATTATCACAAATTATCGCAAAATATGACTATAGAATTTTAGTTGGTTCAAATCCTGAGATTCAATTATCAGCAATGCTTGCAGAATTAGGAAAGTTTTCCAAATAATTAAAAACCTTCAGGTGGTTTTTGGACAAATACATTACATACCAATGCATCAGTATTTTCATCCCTATACTGAACATTACAAGAGACAAATTTCCCTTTTAGAGCACGTTCTAGATCTTCAAGAGTAGTTTCTTTGTATTCAGGTTTTTCAGGATTATCAATTTTTGAAATTATAATTTTTTCAATTCTACTATACTGTTCTTGATTATCTTTCCTATAATGAGTGACATCTAATTCAAATGCATTTCCAGAAATACATCTAACAACTGGCCCTCCAATTCCATCACCCATGAATTATTACAAAAAAGTAGCGATATAAATTTCAAAATTGTATTAAAATTAAACGCCGAGAGAGGGATTTGAACCCCCGCGTTCTTGCGAACACAGGCTCTCAAGGCCCGCGCCCTACCAGGCTAGGCGACCTCGGCAAAAATTAGTGGTAAATACTGCTTAAAATTTGTAAGTATCTAAAAGAAAAAATGAAAATTATGATATTTTCTAATTTTATAGATAAAATTCTTGAGTTTAATTCTATTTTGAATAAGTTCCAACTGCTTTTTCATGAGCTTCTAGATTAGATTGATCAACTAGAATAGCTTGTGGCGGACAAACTGAGACACATGCCATACAATAAATGCAATCATGTTCTCTTATAGCATCTGCTTTATCTGTAAAATCACGACGTTCTTCTTTTTCAGTTGCACCTTTACCTAACCAATCAGTTGTATCATTAATAGCATCCATTCCGGATACATCCTTTTCAGTTCTATACCATTGAAAAACTTGTACAGGACATGCTTCTATGCAAGCACCATCTGCAACGCAAACATCCCAATCGTTTGCAACCATAGTTCCGGTAATACCAAGTTTCTCCATTTTTTCACCACGTTTTTCATAATCAGCTAAAACTTGTTCATTTTTTGATGCATCCCATCCATTTTGTCCTTCACCTGCTTGTGATGGCCAAACCCAATGAAAATTTCCAGAATCTTTATCGACAATTTTACCGATTGGTTTCTTATCATCATGACAAAAGTCTTCATTAATTGGCATTATTCTAGAAGTTTAGAGTTATAATTTAAATCTAGACAAAATTAGTTCCAACTAAACATGATTTACAGATATTTGAAAAATACCTACGTTCATATCGTTTCACGAAAACCTACATCATGGACATAATCAAATATGATATTTACAGTGGTCCAAATATTGGAATTTATAGTACAGTGAATGATGAGTTTATTTTTTTACCAAGAGGATTTGCAGATGGAAAATCCGAAAAATTATCAGAATATTTACAAGTCAAACCATTAGAAATATCAGTTGCAAATGCCAGAGTGTTAGGAATTTTAATGGTAGTGAATAATCACGGCATACTTTTACCAAGTACATGTTCAGAAGGAGAATTTAATCACATTAAGGAAAATACCGATCTTAATGTAGAAATTCTAGATGTAAAAAACAACGCACTTGGAAATATGATGAGCGTTAATAATAAAGGAGGAATTGTGTCTCCGTTAATCCCAAAAGAAGATTTACAGAAAATTCAAGATACTTTAGATATAGAAGTTATGCATTCTAAGATTGCAGGGTTTCAACAAGTTGGAGCAGTTATGACTACATCAGAAAAAGGTACAGTAGTTCATCCAGAAACTGATGAAGAAGACATGAAGGAAATTAATAATTTTCTAGGAGGAAATATTGAGGCTGCAACAATCAATGGAGGAATACCATTTGTATCATCTGGAATATTGGCAAATAACAATTCAGTAGTTGTAGGTTCGCTAACAAACGGCCCAGAAATTATGATGCTCACCAGAGCATTTTTACATTAATTGTTTTTTTACATATTCCAATAAATCAGAAATTAAAATTTGATTTTCGTTTCTATCAGACATATCTCTTACCACAACCATATTTTTTGAAAATTCATCTGGACCTACAATTATAACAAATTTAGAATTTGTTGATTGTTCCATTTGTTTTTTTAACGCTCTACCAGACAGATCAATATCAGTTGGAATAGAATTTTCTCTTAACATAGATGTAATTTTCATAGCATTTGATTTCATATCTTCATTCACATACAAAACAGAAACACGATTAGGTTTTTGTAAAAATGAAGAGTTTTGATTTTCTAATGCCAACATAATTCGTTCTACACCACCTGCAACTCCAGTTGCACCCAGATCATCTCTTCCAAAAACAGATGGAAGATTATCATATCTTCCACCGCCAACTAATGCACCGATATCAAAATTTTTATCAAAAGCCTCAAAAACTATTCCAGAGTAATAGTCAAGACCACGAACAATTCCAAAATCAATTTGAATATTATTTACATTACGATTTTTTAATGATTCAAAAAGTGATGAAAGTTCAGTCCAATTTTCAAATTGTGTTACATCAAATTTTTCAGATATCTCATCAGGAGTTCCTTTCAATTTTGAGAATTCAATTATTTTTTCTAATTTATCCTTAGGATACCCCTTTTTTTCATACTCAGAGATGATTTCTTGTTCAGATTTTTTCTGAATTTTATCTATAGCACGAAGAATATCTGAAATAACTTCAGAACTTTCAGATTCAAAAAGTGATGAAATGTATGATTGAGTAATTTTTCTGTGTGAAATACTAAGAATGATATTTTCAAGACCGAGATTTGAAAAAAACTTTGAAGTGAATTCTATTATTTCTGCATCAGTTTCAGTATTTTGTTTTCCAAATATTTCAATATCCCATTGATGAAAAAATCGGTATCGTCCTTTTTGTGGTTCATCATATCTCCATACTCCTCCAAAAGCAGAAATTTTTGCTGGAAGTTTCATTGATTTTTGTTCAGCTGCATATCTTGTCAAACCAACAGTAAAATCAAATCGTAATGAAACTTCTCTATCTCCTTTATCATTAAAAAAATAAACGTCATCACGTATTGTAGGTCCACTTTTTGCTTCGATGACAGACATCAATTCAATTGGTGAAGGTTCCATTAATTGAAATCCAAATATGTTAGAGGTTGAGAGAAACTTTTCTCGAATAAATTCAATCTTTTGAATTTCATCATTTTCAAAATCTTTCATTCCTCTTGGTAGATCCATTTACAAAAAAAATTGAAACAACGAATTTAGACTTTGCTGTTGGAGTTGTAACTAATTAATAATAGAATATCAAGGATATGAGATGAGTTACAAAACATTAGAGCATGCAACTGATGCTATAATTGAGGTTACAGCAAACAATTTGAAAGAAGCATTTCAGATAGCAGGAATTTCTGTAATAGACACAATTCTAGATAGTTCAAAAGTTGATGAAAACGATAGTAGAAAGTTAGTGGTTAAAGGAAAAGATCTCAAATATTTGTTATATAATTGGCTTGAAGAAATCATAATTTTAACCATCACCGATGGATTTGCTGGAAAAAGAATTGTAATAGATATTCTAAAAAATGAAAATTATGAAATTCATGCAGAGGTTTTTGGTGAAATGATTAATTTGAAAAAACATGAATTTAAAGTTGAAATAAAATCACCAACATTTCATGAAATGGAAATTAAAGAAGGTGATAAGATCGTCATGAAGTATTTGCTTGATTTGTAAGACAATAAATATTGTAAAAAAAAAGAAAAAATTATGGAAGATGAAGAGTTTGAGAGAATAAAGAAAAAACAATTAGAAGATTTACTTAAACAACAAAATCTTAATAATATTCTAAATGAAACACCTGTGATGGAATTAACATCACAAAATTTTGATCAAGAAATTATCAATAATGAATTACTTTTAGTAGATTTTTGGGCTGAATGGTGTGGACCTTGTAAATCAATGCACCCAATATTTACAAAAATGGCAAAAGAATACAAACAAGTCAGGTTTGCAAGAGTGAATGTTGACAATGCTCAAGACATTGCAATGAAATACGGAGTTCAATCAATTCCAACATTTATCATGTTCAAAAATGGCGAAATTGCAAATCAAATGGTGGGAGCCGTAGGAGAATCAGGAATACATACTATTTGTAAAAAATTTGTAAAAAATCAATAACCATAAACAGGATTTTTTTCTCGTTGAATACTAACAATTTCATTTAGTGTCTGTAATTCTTCTGAAGAGAGTTTATGTGCATATTTTTTCAAAAGTTGTTTTGCTTCTGAAGGAGTAGGTAAAGTGTAAAACACATCTTCTTCGTTAATTTGTCGTCCAATTGTAACATTTTGTACAGAGCATGCAACTTCTTCACCAATTTTGACTTCTTGAACGGTTTTGCCATCAGCTTCAAGTGAATGTATAGTTCCAATTTTTTTTCCAGTTTTATTTGTAAATGCAATTTTTTGTCGTAATTTTCCAACATCAACTCGTATTCCAAATACAGCAGGATTATTGTTACGAAAAGTGTAACCCTTTAAGAAAGTGAATTTTGAAATTGGAGTAAATTCTTTAAAAATTGAATTTTCAAGATCTGCTCTATCATCATCCACCCACTGAGAATAAGTATCAATTAGGCTGTAGATTACTTTATCTTCAAATATTCTAATGTGACTTTCATCACATTCAAGTTTTGCATCATCAAATATTTTTACATTGAATGCCAAAATGACTCCAAGATGACGATCTTTATCTTTAATGGCTTTTGCTTGCATTACATCTCTACGTGTAACAGGACCAATGTCGGCTTTTGCTATAGGAACTTGTTGTCTTCGAAGCATTTCAGTAATTGCTTCTAGTGAACCAATTGTATCACATTTTAAAATTAAACCAGTTGTTTCAGTATCAATGAAAACAGATTCCATTTCAGATTCAAGTGTTTTTTTGAACTCTTCTGCTGTTTTTTGATTTGGAGATGCATAAACAGTTGTGCCTGGAAGAACACCATCTAAATCAGGTGATGCAATCTTTATTCCTGCTGCTGCTTGTACCTCATCTATTGGCTTGAATTTATCTCTTGGATCACGCATTTCATCTAGAGGTTTTGGCAACAAGAGAGCCTTTGGTTTTGTGATGATTACAGAATCTCTCTTTGCTACAACAACATTATCATCTTTTTTGAGATGACCATCAATTAAGATCATGTTTGCAGTTGGACCCAATCCAACCTCATCATTAACTTCTAAAACAATTCCACGTGTTTGTTTTTCTTCTTGTTCTAATTTTTTACTTAAGAATTGTTGTGTCAGTCCAACTAAAACTGCCAATAATTCAGGTATTCCAACACCAGATCTAGCACTTACAGGAACAATTGATATTTCTTTTTTGAAATCTTGTACCCTATAGAATGCTTCAGATTGGTAACCAAGTATCGATAATGCACCTACAACATTGTAAATTTGTTCATCAATGTTTGTCTGTATAGAAGGAGATTGTTTCTTTATTGCCTGAGAAATGTATGCATCGTCTGTTTGTTGCCAACCAGAAATCATATCGACTTTGTTTAATGCAACTACAAATGGTACTTTCCGACTTTCAAGAATTTTTAAACTCTCATTTGTTTGAGGTTGAAATCCTCGATTAATATCAACAACTAAGATTGCAATATCTGCAGCAGAACCGCCTCTAGCTCGAAGATTCGTAAATACTTCATGCCCAGGAGTATCAATAACCAAAATTCCAGGCACTTTAGTTTCTGCTTTACCTAATTTCTCATAAAGTGAGCCACATAATTTTTGAATGATTTCATCAGGTAAGAAACTTGCACCAATATGTTGAGTGATGCCACCAGCTTCTCTTCCTTGTACACCAGTTCCTCGAATTTTATCTAAAAGAGATGTTTTTCCTGAATCAACGTGACCTAATACAGCCACAATGGGTTGTCTTATACGCAATGTGAATCACTTGAATACCACACTTACTTCTTTATCAAAGCTTTCTGTTGAATCAGATGCATGAATTATGTTTTCAGTGAAACCTAAACCAAAATCACCACGTATTGAACCAGGTTCGGCTTCAAATGATTTTGTTGCACCAACCATTTGTCTTGTTGTAGCAACAGCATTATTTCCTTCAATAACTGTAACAACAACTGGACCAGATGTCATGTATTCTAACAATTCACCAAAAAATGGTTTATCCTTATGAACAGAATAAAATTCTGTTGCTAATTCTTTAGTAAATGTAAACATTTTTAATTTTAAAATTGTAAATCCTTTTTTTTCAAATCTTGAAATTATTTCTCCAATTAATTTTCTTTGGACACCATCTGGTTTTACAATGAATAAAGTTTGTTCAGACAATTTACTTCTTCTGTTTAATTCCGCCTTTAACGTATTTGTTTGTCCATTTGAATTTTCTAGGATCTCTTTTGAGGTCTTTGCTGTTCTTTTTACATTTTGCAGAACAAAACCAAAGAACGGTTCCATCATTTTTAACAAACATTGTTCCAGTACCTTTTGCTACTGGACGGTCACAGAAACTACAAGGTTTTACTAACAGACTCATAATAATCACTAATGTAATTTCTTTGCCTCACGTTCAGTTTCACGTAAAATTAGTACTTCACCAACTCTAGGTGAACCTTTAACATTTCTAGTTAAGACACGACCTTTGTCTTTACCTTCACGAACTTTTACTCTAACTTGGATAACTTCTCCTGCAATTCCAGTTCTACCAACTATTTGAATAATATCTGCAGGAGTTAATTGATCAGTTTCTGATTCTTTCTGCTGACTCATTGTTCAGTCGAGCCACCTTTTAGTTTAGCTAGTGATGCAACTACTTCATCAACAATATGTTGTGCATCTCCTGATTCTAATATAGCAGCGGCAGCTGATGTGACATCAATTCCAAGAGCTTTTCCTAGTTCTTGTTTACTTGGAACAAATGCATAAGCTGCTTTTTGTTCTTCACAGATTAATGGAAGATGGGCTACAACCTCTGGAGGTTCAACATCTTCTGCAATAATGATTAATTTACTAATTCCACGTTCAATGGCTTTTGTTGCCTCATTTGTACCTCTTACAACTTTACCTGA
This sequence comes from uncultured marine group I thaumarchaeote, assembly GCA_902511735.1. Classification (GTDB taxonomy): domain Archaea; phylum Thermoproteota; class Nitrososphaeria; order Nitrososphaerales; family Nitrosopumilaceae; genus Nitrosopelagicus. Next base: position 33,047 of record CABXGK010000002.1, on the reverse strand, counting down.
TGTGGCAGATACTCTTAGGGCTTCAAGGATCGGACTAACAAGCTCTTCAGGTGTTTCAAATTTTACGTAGTATGCTTTAGCCATTATGAGCATGCTCCAAAATGGTCTTAAATATGTTATCAGGCAAGAATTGATTTGGTTTTTTCAACAAAATCAGAGATTAATGAATCAAGATTTTGCTGAGAGTTTGATTCTCCATAAATTCTGATTATAGGTTCAGTTCCACTAGGTCTAATCATGACCCAGTTATTTTCATCTACTTGAATTTTTATGCCGTCAGAAGTGTTCGAATCAGGAAATTCTTTCAAAAGTTCAGAAATAACGATCTTTGATTGTTCTAAAGAACATTCCATTTTTGTTTTAGTAGTAAAACTAGGTGGAAGATTTTGGATGTTTTGACTTAGATTTAATTCAGATTTAGAGAGAAGATCCACCATTAATGCCAAAGTCATAGCACCATCTCGAACATGGTTATGATTTCCAAACATGAACCCTCCATTTTCTTCATAACCAACTAATGCATCATCATTTACCATTCTTCTAGAGACTTCCACACTTCCTACTTTTGTTCTTACTACACGAGAATTACTTTTTTTAACAATATTTTCAATTACGTTACCAGAATTTAGACAGGTTACTACTTGTGAATTTGGATATTGTTGTAAGAGATAATCACAAAGAAGTAAAGCAGAGCTATCACCAGTTAGAATTTTTCCAGTTTCATCACAGAATATACTTCTATCACCGTCACCGTCAAATGCAATTCCAAAATTTGAGTTTGTATCAATGACCAAATTAGATAATTCTTCAAGGTTTTGAGGAGTTGGTTCTGAACCACGACCTGAAAAGTCACCATTAATTTCTTCGTTTATCGTATGAACATCACATTCTAATTTTTCGCATAATTGTCTTGCAGTAACTGATTGAGCACCATTTCCAAGATCTAAACAAACCTTGAATTTTTTTGCCTTAATTGAATCAACATCAATTAAGGAAGTTATACCAGCAATATACGTAGAAATAACATTTGTTTCTTCAAACGATTTTCCAAATGTATCAGTTTTAATCCAGTTTTTTTCATCAAAAATTTGTTCAATTTTTCGTTCATCCTCACGAGAAATTTCAACACCATCTGATGCAACAGGTTTGATTCCATTATACTGTGGAGGATTATGAGATGCAGTAATCATCAATCCACCATCATAACCCAATTTTTTTGTTGCATATTCTAAACAAGGAGTAGGCACAAGTCCAGCCATGTAGCAATCTAAACCCGAATAATTTAATGCTGAAGAAACAATTTTTGCTACGATTGGACTAGAATGTCGGCCATCATATCCAACCAAAATTTTTCCTTTTTTGAAATAGGATGCCAAGGACATTACAAGATCATTAACAAATTCTAATGAAAAATCCTCAGAGAAGACACCACGAACACCATTTGTGCCAAACAATTTTTTCATACTGTTAATTCAATACCGATAAATTTGTCTGTTGTTGCACAATCCTTGCGGGTGTCGCCCAGCCTGGTCAAAGGCGCAGGGTTTAGGACCCTGTCTCTTAGGAGTTCGTGGGTTCGAATCCCACCACCCGCATTATTTGATTTTTTTTACAAAATACCTTAAGCATATATGACATTAAACAGAAACGTCGGCATTGAAAAAAACATTGATCGGAATAACAGTAGTGGGAAGAGATAAGGAAGGAATTGTAGCTAATTTTACAAATTTTGTATTTGAACGAAAGGGAAACTTAGAAAGAGTAAATCAAAATGTCATCAAAGGTCTTTTTGGCATGTATTTGGAAGTATCATTCACAAAAAGAATTGATGTGAAAAGATTTGATTCAGATTTAGAGAAACTAGGTAAGCAACTACACATGGAAGTAAATTCACACCATGAATCAAATTCAGAAAAAAATATAGCAGTATTTGTTACAAAAGAACCACACTGTCTTCAAACATTAATTCGTGCACAAACAAAAAAACAACTCAAAGGAAAAATTGCACTAGTGATTGGTACAGAGAATACTCTTTCAGGAATGGCAAAAAAAGTAAAATTACCTTTTGTATTAATTAATGAAAAAAATCAGGATAAGGCTGAAGCTAAAATTATTCAAGTTTGTAAAAAATATGAAATTGATGTGATTGCATTGGCAAGATATATGAGAATATTGACACCAAATTTTGTTTGGAGATATCCAAATAGAATAATTAACATTCATCCATCATTACTACCGGCATTTCCAGGAGCTATGGCTTATGCACAAGCTTTTGAAAGAGGAACAAAAATTATTGGTGTGACATCACATTATGTTACAGAAAATCTTGACCAAGGACCAATAATTTTCCAAGATTCGTTTAATGTAAAACCCGAACATACGTTAGAATCAATAAAACGTGCAGGACAAAAACTTGAAGCTGAAGTTTTACTAAAGGCAGTAAAAATGCATCTAGCTGATAAATTAGAAGTTAGATGGAGAAAAGTACACACAAAGTGATTTGATGATTATACGTGATCAATTTGATCCTGATTTAAGAAAGAAGATTGAAAGAAAAAAACAGATTGCAATTATTCCAGTAGGCTCAATTGAACAACATGGTCCACACTTACCAATTTCAACAGATTCAGATATTGTTACAGAGATTGCTTTAAGATTATCAGAGAAAATTAATGGTGTTCTTTTACCTACAATCACGTATGGAATTTCAGATGAACATTTTCCATTTTTTAATCTAAGTATAAAAAAATCTACATTATCAAGAATTTTAGAAGATATTTGTGAATCATTAATCAAAAATGGGATTTCTAGAATTTTAATAATTAATGGTCATTATGGGAATTTAGATTCTTTGAAAAGTTTTGAGAAAAAGAAGAAGAGTGAAAAAGTAAAGATTTTCTCATATTGGAAATATATGGATAGAGAGTTTGATCATGCAGGAAATGTTGAGACATCAATTATGCTAGCAATTTCAAAAAATGTGAATATGAAAAATGCAAAAAAGGGTTTTCAAACAGACGGTATGTCAAAACAAGAAATTTCAAAAATCAACAAATTGGCACAAAAATCATTTCCAAAGGTAACAGGCAATGGAGTTTGGGGGGATCCTACAAAATCATCAGCGAAATTAGGAAGAAAAATCCTCAACGAAGTAGTAAATAATCTTGTAAAAGAGTCAAACTAGACTTACCGAAACAAAACGAAAAATTCACCAGTGAACGTTTAATATACTCCTCATTAAGGGAATCAATAAGTGAAATAAATGTCCGTAGATATGGCAGTAAAAGTACTCGATGAAAGTATCAACAAAAAGGTACTGATCAAGCTAAAGGGTGGCAAAACCATTACAGGTATGCTACAAGGTTTTGATCAACACATGAACCTGCTACTCGACCAATCAGAAGAAATCCCTTCTGAAGGCGATTCAAAAAGTCTTGGATCCATTGTAGTTCGTGGAGATAATGTAGTTATGATATCTCCTCCAGCAGAATAGGTGTTCTCTAATGACTAGAGGTACACCATCAATGGGAAAGCATTCTAAAGCACATACTCATATCAGATGTAGAAGATGTGGAAACAACGCTTTTCATAGACGTCTAGATAGATGTGCAAGTTGTGGTCATCCAGATGCAAAAAGACGAAAATACAATTGGATAAAACGGAGCGTACCTGCGCTATAATTAATTTTGAAACTATTTTCTAAAACAAAAAATAAATTCCAAACCCCATCTATTGGTTCAAATTCACAAATTGTAAGTCAATTACATTCATTAGAAATTGAAAAGGATATTCTAACAAAGACAATTGCTAGATTGTATCAAAATGAAACAGATTTGACAAAAATTCAAAAAGACAGACTGTTACTAAAATACCAACATCAATTGGGCGTAGTTATTACTAGAATTGAAAAAATAGAAAATGCAAGTAAACATCCAGATCTAGGACCACTAGGTGATGGATTAATTACATTAATGGACCAAAAACTGTCTAGACTAGACCAGAGATTATACGAATTAACATCAAAGATTCAAGTAGCACAAGCAGAAAATGATGTTCATACTAAGAAAAAGAGTAAAAAATCAAATGAAATAGAAGAAAAATCAAAACCAATTTTTGAAAAACCAATTGAAGAATACGTAAACAAAAATTCAGAAAAGTTTGAGATTACAACTTTGACATCATTACCAAAATTAGATGCGGTGAAACAGTCAAAATATGATGAAATGTTATCTCAGCTAAGTAGTGATGTAATAACACCACCACCAATGAAACCAAAAATTTCTGAAGAACAAAAAATTGAAACACCTGAAATTAAAGAACATAGTTTAGTTCCAGTAGTTGAGGAAAAACCAGAAGCAGTTGTAGAATCAATACAAAAACCAATTTTTGAGAATATACCAAAACCAGTTGTAGAATTACCAGAAGAATCAGAACTAGATGACGATGATGACGATGATCTCAATAAAATTAAAACAAAGATCATGGAAACTATGTCAAAAATCGAACAAGCAGAGGTCGATTAATGTCATTTGATGGTGCCATCAAGGCATTATCTTTAGATGCCTTGAAAAATGTAAAAGATGGTTATGTCATAGGTTTAGGAAGTGGACGTGCAGCAACTGCGTTAGTGAAATCATTATCAAAATATATCAAAACAAAAAAAATTTCAATAAAATGTGTACCAACATCAATGCAAATTAAAATTATTGCCGAAAAAGGTGGCTTGCAACTAATTGAACCAGATCAAATTGATAAAATTGATTTAGTGTTTGATGGTGCAGATCAAATTGATAAAAATAAATTTTTAATAAAAGGTGGAGGTGGTGCACTACTAAAAGAAAACATATTGATCAGCGCTGCAAAAAAAGTCATCATCATGGCAGATAGTACAAAATTTGTCAAAAATTTTAACAGGACAGTTCCTATCGAGGTTCAACCTTTAGCAAGACAAATTGTTTGGAAAAAAATTGAGAAATTAGGCGGTAAACCAGAATTAAGAACATTAGATAGAGGATATCCATTTTTTACAGAAAATTCAAACATCATACTAGATTGCGGTTTCGGAGTTATAAAAAACCCAAAAATATTACAACAAAAATTACTCAACATTCCAGGTGTAATTGAAGTTGGAATTTTTACAAGAAAACCAGATATAATTTACAAAGCAAAAGCAAATGGTAAATTTGAAATTTTAACTTGATATTCGTGGTACAAAATTACCATATCCAGGTTTACCAATTACTTCAAAATCTTCGGCAACAATTGTGCCTCTAACAATTGTTTTCACAGGCCAACCTTTCAAATTCCATCCATCATATACAAGATAATCTGAAAATCCACCAAAAAGTTCAGGAGATACCTTTGCCTCTTTTTTTAGATCAATCATTGTAATGTCAGCATCATATCCTACTTCTAAACTCCCTTTACTAGATAAACCAAAAATTTTAGCTGCATTTGTACTTGTTAAATTTACTAATTGATTCAAATTAATTTTATTCTTGTTTATTCCTTCACTAAGTAAAATTGGTAATGATGTTCCTATTCCAGGAAATCCTGCTAAAGCACCCCAAACGTCATCACCACCAAGTTTCAACTTCAATTGATTTGCAACATGATCTGTTCCTATTGTATCAATTTCATTATTTTGTAAAGCATTCCATACAGATTGTATATCATTTTTTGTTCTAATTGGAGGCATAACTTTTGCAAGATAACCATCTTGAGTTTCATGTGATAATGTTAGATAATGAGGACAGGTTTCAACAAAAATTTTTGTTCCTTTTTGTTTTTCTTCTTTAATTTTATCTAATGCCAATTTTGAACCAATATGTACAAAGTAAATTTTGCAGTCATATTTTCTTCCATATTCACAAATTATTTGAATTGATTTTGCTTCAAAATCGGGGGAACGACTTTCAGACCACGCATTTAATCCATCATTATTTTTTTCTTTTTGTGTTTTCATTCCACATGCACATTCCTGATAATCTTCTGCATGGACTAATACAGGACAATTTAATGATGCCGCGTTTTTCACAATTTTTTCAACTAATTCATTTGTTACATTTACTTCAGCAGAAATTAATTTTTCTTCTCCAGGATTCATTTCCATATATACATGACCAACATCGCCACCAAGATTCATGTATATCTTAAATGAAATAATTTTATTTTCAGTACAATATTGCATTTCAGAAATTTGAGAATCGTTAAAAATTGAAGCGTGTAAAGTGTAATCAATATAATGTGAATTTTGACTTGCCAAAAGATGTTTTTGAAGAGATTCTTTGTATGAGCCTTTTAGTCTAAACATTCTCATCATTGTAGTGACACCACCAATTGCAGCAGCATGTGATTCACTAGTTGCAGCTTGATCAATAGGAGAATAAACGCCATAATGAACATGTGTATCAATTAAACCAGGAATACTAACAAAACCAGAACCATTGATTTTTTTATCACAATCAGGACTAGCATTAGTAATTAATTTGATTTTGCCATCATCAACGACAAGATTTTTTTCAATCATACCATTTGGAGTTATAACGTGTGAGTCAGTAATGAGTAAATCATATGTCATTTTGTTTCCTAAATTTCATAGAAAATACTAGAGTAAAAATGAATATACGTAATAGAAAAATGCAATTTTCAGGGCCGATAGTTTAGGGGTATAGCGCCACGTTCGCAACGTGGATGTCGAGGGTTCGATTCCCTCTCGGTCCATTTCACGAAAACATTATACAGTGAAAAATAATAATTGTATCATGAAAGTATTCAATGGTAAAAAAGCAGCAAATGATTACATGTCTGCACATACATTGGCATTTTCAACTCCAGAGCTCACCTTAATGCGATTCTCATTTTGGTTAGGGGACATGGTAAAAGATCCAGAAGGGAAAGAAGAAAGCATTCCAAGACTTTACACATATGTAGATGAAGAAGATTATGCACCAGTTCAAATAATTGATGATGATAAGTTTGAAGCATCAGGTGCTCTTTTTAAATCAAAATTATATGGAAGTGCAAATGATAGCTCTTCAGAAGAAGAACAGTTTTGTTCGGAGTGCGGTTCAAAAAATTCACCTCAAGCAAAGTTTTGTAGAGAATGTGGAGTAAATCTTAGTTAAAGAATTATTGTTTTGCGCCACACTTTGTGCAGAATTTAGCATTTGGTCTTAAGTTTCCACCACATGAAGTACAGCTTCCACCACTTTGTTTTGGTGGAAGTAATCTAGGATCTGGTGTAGGCAAAGTTCCTGGTTCATTAAATGAAGAAGCTGAAGGAGGTGCACCCATAACAGAAGGAGGACCACCAACAGGGTTTTGTGCAGTTCCACGAGGAGGAGCTCCTGGCATCATTCCTGGTTGACCCATACCAGGTTGACCCATTCCTGGCATTAATCCAGGAGAATGTGTTCCACCTGTACCGCCGCCACCTTTTGAAACTTGATCTAATGTTTTTTTTAATTCCATTAGTGAATTAACACCTAAAAATAATAAAGCAGAATAAGCAGCAGTGTAATCACCTAGTTTTTGAAAAAATTCTTTATCAGACATTTGTCCAGATTTATACAGATTGTTTGCATCTAGGAAAGATTCGTAATATCCTTGTGTATCAGTAAATAATGCTTGTAACTTATCAAAAGTAAGATTGTATGTATCAATTTCTCCTAGTGACATAATTGAATGAGGAGAATCTAATATTAATAGTTTAGAATAAAAAGAGAAAATTAGTAGAGCCTAAATTTTATCGAGTGCTCTATCTATCATGTTTTGGTATACCTCTTTAGAGCCTGCACCCACTTGTTGAGCTATGATTTCACCTTTGTTCAAAAGTAATAATGTTGGAATACTAAACACATTGTATTTTTGTGCAATTTCTTGTGCATTGTCAACATTAACTTTTACAAAGTTAACTTTACCATCATAATCTCCAGCAAGTTCTTCTACAACAGGTCCTACCATTCTACATGGTCCACACCATTGAGCCCAAAAGTCTACAAAGACTGGTTTATCAGAGCTAAGGACATCAGTTTCCCATGATTTTGGATCATCTATTTCTGTTATTGCCATGATTAACAAATTTTATCAAAAGTTCACATCTAAAAATGTATTTGTGATTATAACACCGTGTTGTCAGATCTTTTAAAGAATTTTCAAAATATACTTAAATGACGTATGTAATGTATGAGAACATGAGTGCAGAACTTCGATTAAAAAAACTTAGAGGTTCAGGTGGATTTGTTATGGCAAGAGTAACTGACGAACAACAAAGTAAAGGAAATCTTGGCGGACCAGATCTATTTTTAGCACCAATTGGAAGATTAGAATCAGAATTAATTTCTAAATATACGTGCAATACATGTGAAAAAGAATTTGAAGGTAGTCCAAAAATTGAATTTGAAAATCCAAATGAAGAAGTTGCAGAAAATTTAGTTTTAGCTGAAAGAGGAAAATATCTATGTAATGAATGCGGTTCAACAATTGCAGAATATAGAGATTTTAGAAAACCAGATGAAACGATGAATGTAGGATTAGCAAATCCAATAGAACAACAAGATACAGGTCTTTCAAGCTTTGATACACCAGTTCAACAAGAGAATACATCATCTGAAATTGTACAAGAACCTATTCCTACTGGAGGAGAATTTAGATCAATTTTTGGTATGGATGTTTTTGATGAAAGTGCAAAAAAAATTGGAAAGGCAAAACAAGTGGGTGTTAATGGAAATCAAGAATTAGTATTAGTTATTTCAGATGATGAGGGTAACGACACAAGTATTAGTTGGAGTAGGATTGGAACTGTAGGCGAGGTTATATTTTTAGGTAAATCGGAAAAAACAGATGTGAAAGTAGAACAAACTGTTGCAGTAGGAACTGGTTTAAGATGTCCTAGTTGTAATTTTGATAACAAACCAGACTCTAAATTTTGTGAGAGTTGTGGAGCTCAGTTATAGATAATCGATAAGATTTATCTTAGTAATTTTGTGAGCAAACATAATTTGGGAAGTTCAACAAAAAGTATAATCAAAGATGTAGTAATCATTGTTGTAGCAGTTGCCGTAATTTGGCTAGGATTACAAGCAGTTTTTGGAACTTCAAATCCATTTTATGTGGTTTCAAGCGGAAGTATGATTCCAGCATTAGAGGTTTATGATGTTATAGTTGTAGAAGGCAATACGCCATTTGATGATGTGAAAAAAGGTGACATAATTGTGTTTTATTCACCAAAATTATACGAGCAAGGAAAAGAGAGGGTTATTGTTCATAGAGTTAGTTTAGACATGTCAACAGATGCTCAAAAGATAGTAAGAACAAAAGGTGACGCTAACCCTTCATCAATTGCAGGAACAGATTATCCTATAACAGAAAAAGAATATCTAGGAAAAGTAGAACACGTAGTTCCACAAGTTGGCTACATAACACAAATTTTACAGCCTCCAATTAATTACATAATAATTGCAGTCGTAATTGGCATTATGGTTGTGAAACATTTTGCAGGAAAAGAAAAGAAAAAAATTCAATTTCAATATAGAAATGATGAATCGTTAGATACAGATGATTCAAACAATACTTTTGAGAGTAAAAATGATTCAGAGTATGCTAAATCATCAGATACAGATGATGATAAAAAAGAATTATAGAATTATTTCTTATCTGGTATTTTGAATACACGTTTAAAATATTCAGAGTTTTCTTTTGCTTCTTCAGGTTCTTCTTTAACTTTAGCTAAATTTTTAGCAAGTTGCTTTTTGTAGCCCAATTGCATTTGACGAGCGATTTGAATTCTTTGTGCTTGTGGTGAACCTGCACCGTGCATTGATTCAGTAAGATAACCAACAGCGTTTCTACCCATCGTCATGTTTTCAATTAATCTTAGAATTCTCATTCTATTTTCAACTTCAATTCCAGATTTACCTTTGAGATATTTTTCCAATAACGGTCCAGTTATTTCGCTTCTAAATTCAGCTTCAGATGGTAATGTAACTAGTATACCACCAGCTACATCTTGGGCAAGTCTAGCCAGTTCATATGGCAATCTAGTTACGTTATGTTTACAAACATTAGCAAGCATATCATCACTAAGAAATACACCTGATTTCATTTTATGACCTTGATATGATGAGGCAATTCCTGCAGCATAGATTGATTCGTTAAGATGAGTCATTTCAATAATTTTATCTTTAATGTGTGATACTTTTGGTACACCGTTATAATCTGCAATTGCAGCAGCAGCTCCAATTAAAACATCACCTAATCCGGTTTTACAAACATAACTTCGTCTATGATAACAAGTGAATCGTTCAACCAACATTGATGCAAATTCGTATTCACCATCCATGAATATCATTTCGTTTGGAATGAAAACACGGTCACAAATTACCATAGTTTCTTGACCACCATATTCAGAGTTTCCTGCATCAATGTCACCAGGTTCCATACTTCGTGTGTCACAAGATTGTCTACCGTAAATGTAAGTAATACCAGGTGCATCTACAGGTACAGCACCAACAATTGCATAATCTTTGTCATTTTCTAATAATCGCATTGTTGGCATTAAAATCATCCAATGAGAGTTTATTGTACCTGTTTGATGAGCTTTGGCACCTGTGACGTAAACACCTTTTTCATCTCTATCAACAATGTGTAAAAACAGATCAGGATCTTCTTGTTCACTTGGAGATAAACTTCTATCACCTTTAACATCAGTCATTGCACCTCCAATTACCAAGTTCTCATGTTGAACCATTTTAATAAATTCCAAGAGTCTTTGATGATAATGTGTTCCATGTTTTTCATCAATTTCAAATGTAGTAGAATGAAGTGAGTTCATTGCATCCATACCAACACATCTTTGGAAACATGTTCCAGTTAATTGTCCTAATTTTCTTTGCATTTTATTTTGTAAAACTAAATCTTCTGCACTTTCTGCAATATGTAAAAAGCGATTTACTCTTTGACCAGAAATTGAAGATAGTGGAGAAGCAAGTTCTTCTTCTTCAACTGCAAGATCATAAGTTTTTGCAACTGCGTTAATTGAAGGTCGTATAATTGGATGGTCAACTGGTTCTTTTACTAATTCACCAAACAGGTAAACTTTCAAGTCTCTCTTTTTGAGACTCTCAATATATTCTTCACCAGTTCTAATCGGTTTTGTTGTTTTTTGCATGTCGATGTATAATCTACTGACTCAAATAATTAAAGAGTTTCCAAAAAAAGCTGTGCCTAATTATAGTCCAATACGCACATCGAGAACTTTACAACCCTTATTTTTCTCCATTACCAGTACTGGATTCATATCTAATTCCTTGATTTCATTGAAATCAGTTACAAGTTGAGATAATCTTTGAATACATTCTGAAAGTTTTTTCACATCTGATGGTTTTTCTCCTCGAACACCTTCTAGTATTTTTTTAGTTTTAATTGAAGATATCATATCATCAGCTTCAATATCGGTCATTGGTGCAAGTTTGAAGGTTACATCTTTTAGAACTTCAACATAAATTCCACCCATTCCAAGCATTACGACAGGTCCAAATCCCGGTTCCAGTTTTGAACCAATAATCATTTCTTTTCCTCCTTTTACCATTTCAACAACAAGAACTCCTTTGATGTCTGCTTTTTTGTTGTATTTTTTTGCATTTTTTATTATTGTATCAAAAGCATTTTCAACATCTTTTGCATTTTTTAGATTAACTTTTACTCCACCAGCATCAGATTTATGGATGATTTGTGGTGATGCAATTTTTAAAACTACAGGAAAACCAATTTTCTTTGCTGTAGATACCGCTTCTTTCTTATTTTTGGCCAGTTTACTAGCAGGTAATGGAAAACCATATGCATTGAGAATTTCTTGACCCTCTTCTTCTAACAATGCACTGCGTTTTTCCTTTTTTGCTTTATCTAAAATCTTTTTTACCTTATCTTTTTTGACAGCAAATTTTGTGATTTTTCCAGGAGGGTTTTTTATCCAATTTGTGAAAGTGAGCATTGCTCTTAGTGCACGAATCGAACCCTCTGCATATGTGTAGTAAGGTACATCACCATTTGCCAAAATTTCACGATTAGTTATTCCTTCATCTAATCCCATCAAACTAGCCAACATTGTTTTTTTGTATTTTTTTGACATTGATACTATTACTTTTGCAAGCTTGTCATAATCTAGTGTAGCAGATGGAGTACACATAGAAATTACAGAACCAACATTTTTGTGCTTTAAAACTTCATTCAATACATTTTCAAATCTATTAAAATCTGCATCACCTACAATATCTACGGGATTACGTGAACTGCCCCATGGAGGAATTACTGCATCAATTTTTTTTCTAATTTCTTCAATTTTTGCCATCTTGATTCCAAGTTTTGAACATGCATCAGTAGAAATGATAGCAGGTCCGCCTGCATTTGAAACAATTACAAGATCACCATTCATTGGAAGTGGTTGTTTTGAAAATGCAGTTGCATAATCAAATAATTCTTCCATAGTATCAACGCGAATTGCACCGGATTGTTTTAGTAAAGCATCATAAATTTCATCTGAACCCATTAGTGCACCTGTATGGGACATTGCAGCTTTTGCACCTTCTGGACTTCTTCCAGATTTTAATACTAATACAGGCTTTTTCTTTTTTCTTGTAATGTCTTTACACACTTTAAGAAATTCTTGACCATTTCCCATATCTTCAAGATAAATAACGATAACTTTGGTTTGCTTGTGTTCTGCAAGCATTTTTAGAATATCAATTTCACTCATGTCTGCTTTGTTACCCATACTGATTACGGCAGAAAATCCAATTCCTTGTGCACTTGCATCTTCAACTAATGCAGCACATATTGCACCACTTTGTGAAACAAGAGCAATTTCTCCAGATTTTGGAGTGATTTTGAGGAATGTAGAATTCATCATGGTTTGTGGTTCAAGATTCATCACTCCAAGACAATTTGGACCAATAATTTGTAATTTGTATTTTTTTGCAATGTCTTTTAATTTTTGTTCTAGTTTTGCACCTTCTTCATCTACTTCTTTGAATCCAGCAGTGATAACAATTGCACCTCTGAGTTTCTTTTTTCCGCATTCTTCTAACACTGCTGGAACAATAGTATTTTTTGTAACAACAACTGCCAAGTCAACTTTTCCAGGAACATCTAAAACTGATTTGTATGCTTTTTTGTCAAAGACAGTTTCACGTGTTGGGCTAATTGGGTAAATTGTTCCTGTGTAACCTTTCATAATATTATTAGTGATTGCACGACCTACACTACCTTCTTTATCAGAAGCACCAATAATTGCAATAGATTTTGGAGAAAGGAAAACAGAATTTGTCATTGTATGTTTTTAGATAAAAAATTTTTGTATAATTAAAGCTATTCCAAATTAACTGCCAAGCATCTTTCCTGCTAGATTTTCCTTTCTTGGAATCCACATTATTTTTAATTCAGGAATTTTCGGTATTAATAGCCATGATTCTTGTGCCAAAATACGTAATTGTTCATTATTTATTGCAAATTCATGATTTAGTTGATTAACAGTATTTTTTGAATCACTAAAAATTGTAATTTTATTTGTTGAACCTTGAAATTTTTTTAATGCTGCAATTATAGCGCAATATTCAGCCTGATTATTTGTTAATCCAGATTTATCTTCATAGAAGGATTCACCTGTCTCTTTTATGAAATATCCATAACCAGAGTTTTCACCACCTGCACCATCGACGTAAACACTAACTTCCATCTTTATACAATTTTGTTAGTTTTACAGATAAATTTAATGTAATCATATAAACTACAGTTGAAATCATCTGTGAAACAATTGATGCCAAATATGGTTCATAGTCAATTTGTAATAAATAATATTGGAGAATCCATCTAACAATTGTATAAACAATTTCACCAATTCCTAGTGATGAAATTATTTTAATTAAATCTGATTTTAGTAGTGTGTTATCTCGTTGACCATTTTCTAAAACGTATTTTTTTCTGTTATCAAGATAAAACAAACCACCAAAAATTGAAAAGAAAACAACATAATCAATTATTAGAGTAAATGATGAATTTAGATAATCAGCCTGATCAGCAAAATAATCTGCAGCAATAGCAGAAATAATTATGGAACCAAGAAAACCTATGAGAACATTTTTGTTTAATTTTAGATATTCTTGATATTTTTGTTTCATAATTTTAGATAAAATATGTCATTTTTAGCTTTTCTAGGTAAAGCCATTAATTATATAATTTTTTAACACTAAATATGGATTCAGACGAAAAACGGTTAAAACAAGAGGATTGTAATGAGGATGAATTAGGAACAGGAGTTTTAACATTAACTAACAAACGTATCGCTTTTGATAAGAGAAAAAGTAGAATTGCAGATTTTTCAACAAAGATGGGTGAGACTGTAATTGATGTTCCCTTGGATAAAGTAGATGCGTGGAAAGAAGGTAGATTTATCAAAAAAATTTGTTTTAAGATAAAAACAGATGATGATGGAAAATCATACAAGTTTGGCGTTATGGGAACGAGTGGATGGTTAGAAGAAATTCAAGATGCCATAGAAGATTTTAAGAATCAATAAAGTACATCTACACTATCTAATCTCCAAGATTGTTTAACAAAAGTATCTTTCATCTTTGCACCTTTGTATACACTAGATTCTCTAATTCCTGTCCAAGCAATTTGAGAACCACAGTCACCTGCATAATTTAGTGGTACAACAAAAAATTTTGCTTTTTGTCTTTTGCATACATCTTTCAGCATAGAAGACAATCTTTTGTTTGCAGCCACACCTCCAACTATCATAATTTCATTTTTTCTTGTAAATGCTAGAGCTCTTTCAGTGGCTTCAGCAATCATAGCAAAGGCAGTTTCCTGTAATGAATAACATGCATCTTCAACTCCTTTTGAGGTACTTTGTTTTGCAGCAGAGAGTAAACCAGAAAATGATACATCATTTCCTTTTACTACATATGGTAGATCAATGTAGTTAGTGGATTTGTTTGCTAACTCTTCAATTTTTCTTCCGCAAGGAGAAGCAAATCCTAATGATCTTCCAAACTGATCTAGAAGTTGACCTAAAGTAATATCTAAAGTTTCACCAAAGACTCTCCATCTTCCAGCAGAAAATGCAAGGATCATTGTATGACCACCTGAAACAAGAAGTACAAGTGGATTTTTTGCACCTGTTAGAAGCTTACCTAATTCAATATGACCAATTGCATGATTAACAGGATAAATTGGAATATCGTAATATGATGAAAGAGAACGTGCAACAACTGCTCCAACTCGTAAACATGGTCCAAGACCGGGACCTCCTGCATATGCAATCATGTCAAGATCATTAATCTTGATTTTTGCTTCATCAAGACATTGCTTTAGAACCAAAGAACTATTTTCAATGTGATGACGGGATGCTTCACGAGGATGAATTCCTTCACCTTCAGGTGGTCGATATATTTTACGAACATCAGATAAAATTTTTCCATTTTTTTGTTTTTTCTCGATTATTGCACATGAAAATGTATGAGCAGTGCTTTCAATTCCTAGACAGATCATACTAACCTCTACTTAGTGTTGATACTATTTTTATTATATCACCATTTTTGAGTTCATGATCAGCACCAATCCGTTGTTTTGTTTTTGCATCAATTGCATGTAAGAATCCATTTCCAATGTCTTGATGAATTGTGAATGCTAGTTCTTTTGTAGTAGAGCCTTTTTTTAACAATCTTGCATCAGGGAGTATTTGTCCCTGTTTATTCATTAATTTAGCTTCATCTTCAACAGGATAAACAACGATCATGTTGAGAACATCAAAAATTATTGAATTAAGTATTTGTTGAATTCCAGTTGTTTGGATTTTTGTTAAAACATTTTTTGCAAGATGTAATGCATTGTTTTGTTGTTCAGATAACTGAATACCTTCTTTACCTGAAAAATTATCATCCCCCGGAATATAATTAATTAATTCAGCCTTTGTAGCCTTTCTCAATAAGAGTTCAGTTTCAGCACTAGACGGAATAACTTTGAAATTTTCAGATATTTTTTCTATAATTTTAAGATCATCACATAAATCTGCTTTATTAGCTGCGACAAGCAAAGGTTTTGCATTTTTTCTAAGAGCCTTCAAAAAACCCAGGATATCATCATCTGACCACTCTTTTGCTTTTTTTGTTTTTAGTGACAATGAAATTAAAACTTCATCAACTTGAGATTCTAAAATTCCTAATCCCGTAAAACGACGTGCAATCCCATCAGTAATTTTTGCACGTTTCTGATCTATTTCTTTTACAAGTTTTGGCCATTCTCTATCAAGAATTTCTTTAAACCATAAATCAAATTCTTCTTCAACAAATTGTATATCTTCTAATGGATCATGTGTTCCAACATTGACCGGTTGACCTTGGATATCAGTTGAACCAGAAATATCAACTACATGAATCAATGCATTTGCTTTCATAGCATCAGTAAGAAATTGATTTCCTAATCCCTTACCTTCATGTGCACCTGGAACTAATCCTGCAACATCAATTAATTTTACAGGAATGAATCTAGTACCATCATGACATAATTCATTTCCACATCTATTTTCCAAATTTTTACATTCACAAATAATTTTCAAATAACAAACTCCAACATTTGGTTCAATTGTAGTAAATGGGAAATTACCACTTTGAACTACTGTTTCAGTTGCAGCAGAGAAAAAAGTAGATTTTCCGACATTTGCTTTTCCAAGTAATCCGATTTGCATAAGGAGGTATTTTTGATATGATCATATTAGTATTACAGAAATTCATTAATCATGGATGTAGAAATGAATTGTGTGAATTTAGTAATTACGGGCAATCCAGGTGTTGGAAAACATACAATTGCAGATTTATTCGTAAAACAGGATTCATCATACCAAATATTTGATATAAACAAATTTGCAATTGAGAAAGGATTTGGTGAAAAAATTCATGATGAAATTGAGGTGGATACCACAAAATTAAAAAGCGAAATTGGCAAATTAAATTTTGAAAAATCGATAATTGTAGGTCATTTAGCACCATATGTTCTTGATGAATCAGATATTGATTTTGCAATTATTTTGAGAAAAAATCCATATGAATTAATGAAAATTTATGAAGAAAGAAAATATCAAAGCTCAAAGATAAAAGAAAATGCAGGAAGTGAAATACTAGGAGTTATTGCAAATGATTCAATCATATCATTTGGAAAGAAAAAATCTTTTGAAGTTGATGTAACAAATAAGACACCAGAAATGATTTTAGAAAAAATTCATGATATAACTAATAATCAAAAAGGTAGCGATGCAGTAGATTGGTTAAGATTAATTGAAGAAAAAAATGAAATTGGCAAATTTTTTGATTACTAATTTAATATAATGCTCAATAATTACACAAAGAATTGTTTGAGATAAAATATAGTGATTTAGCAGGAAGAATTGGTGTTCTTCATACAAATCATGGAAAAATTGAGACGCCATCTTTTGTTCCAGTAATACATCCTGTAAAACAATCTATTCCAGCTAAAAAAATTAAAGAAATTGGTTTTGATGTTGTGATTACAAATGCATACATTACAATGAAAAGATTAGAAGAAAAAGCAAGAAAACATGGAATTCACAAAATTATAAAATATGATAGTTCTATAATGACAGACTCTGGCGGATACCAAGTTTTAGAGTATGGAGAAGTAGATGTCAAACCTCCAGCTATGGCAAAATTTGAGATGGATATAATGACAGATTTTGCCATACCATTAGACAAACCTACTGGATTTGGTTTGTCAAAAAAACAAGCAAAGGAATACGTGGATCATACATTGAAAGTTTGTAAAACAACAATAAAAAATAAAAAAAATAATGGACAGATTTGGATTGGTCCAATACAAGGAAGCGAACATCCAGATTTAGTCAAAAGATCAACTAAGGAATTAATCAACATGGGATATCAAATGCTTGCCTTAGGCAGTCCAGTTGAATTTATGGAGTCATATGAATACAAATTATTAGCAGAAATGATTATTGCTGCAAAGAAAAACATACCAACTTCAATTCCATTACATCTGTTTGGTGCAGGACATCCTCTGACCATCCCATTAGCAGTAGCACTAGGTTGTGATACATTTGATTCAGCATCATACATGCTTTATGCGAAACATGATAGAGTGATTACAGAAGATGGTACTAGAAGGTTGGAAGAGTTAGAATATTTCCCATTTGATTGTGAAGTTTCTTCAAGATACAAACCAAAAGAATTACGTGGTATGAAAAAAGAAGAGAGAGTAGATCAGATTGCACTTTTCAACTTGTATTCAATAAAAGCTGAAGTTGACAGAGTAAAACAAGCAATACGAGAAGGAAGATTATGGGAATATACGATGAAAAAAGCAAGAGCACATCCAAAATTATTTGAAACAATTGATGTAATTCTGAATAATACAAAATTTTTGCAAGATGGAACTCCAAAATTTAAGGAAAAAGCAATTTTCTTGTTTGGACCGGAGGATCAGTATAGACCAGAAATTAGAAGATATCATGAGTATGTGAAAAAATTTAGAACAAAAAAGAAGATTACAGTCATTACAAGAGATCCAATGATTAAACCAGTATTCTCATCATATAATTATAAAAAATTACGAAGAAGATTCAAGGATGCAGATTTAGTGCAATTTTGTAATTACAATCCGTTTTTAGGCATAATACCAATTGAAATTTCGGATGTTTTCCCAGCATCACATTATGTGATGGCTAGAAAAGAATTTGAACCTGAAAAATTCCCTACATTCTTAGAAGTTTGGAACAGGTTTTTTGATAAGAATGACTTTGACACAGTATATCTTCCAAAAGATGATTCATTTTTACAATATTTTAAAAAGTTCATTCCAAAAGGAATAACAAAAAGACAGATTACTGAATAATTTATCTATCTCATATTATTGAGGATTATATGATTAAATCATTATTTACAGTAATCATTTGTTTAGGAATTTTATTTTCAATTCAAACTGTCTATGCACAAGAAGAATTATCACTTCCTGAGGGGAAAAATATCAAAGAATGGGAGTCAATTAGTGCAGCATTAGTTGCAGAAAAAAGATTTAGTGAAGCCATAATCTATCTTGATAAAATTTTAGAACAAGAACCTGATAATTTGAAGGCATTATCAAATAAAGCAGGACTTCTTGCACAATTAGGAAATTTTTCAAAAAGTGTTAGTATCTCTAACAAAGTTTTAGATTTAGATCCAAATAGAATTTCAACACTAACTAACAAGGCAATTGCACTAAAGATGATGAAAGAGTATGAAGAATCTTTTATCACATTTTCAAAAATAATGATCATAGATCCAAATAATGAAAAAATTGAGAAAGCTAGAGCAGAACTGTTAAGTGGAACACCAACCGTACCTACAAAAAATTCTAAATATGAAGTTCATGCTTTGGTTACAATAAGAGATACAAATGGAAATCTTATTGCAACAACAGAATCTACAAATGCAAGATATCTTCCATCAATATTTACAGAGAAATGGTGGGAAAAATTAGGTTTTGATGGAAACATAAAACAATTAGAAAACAAGGAAATATTTTCAATAACTAATCCTCTAATTCCAGTAGATGATTATATAGGATTGTTAACTCTAGAACGCCAAATGCAAGGATATAATGTTCATATTTTTGAAGTGTTTATACCAATGATAGAGATGGAAAAAACAGATATTGCCAATGTTCAATGGACTATTCTGAAAAAATAAATTTCATAAAAAATGTTTCAATTTATTTATAACATATAATAAGAAATAATGATGAAATTTTTTCTTATAGGTATAATTTGTTTAATTATTTTAATTCCAGTACATAATATTCATGCACAAGAACAATTTGGTCCAGGTGACAATAATTATGTTATCGAGTGGGAAAACAATGTACAGTCACTAATAAAAGAAAAAAAATATGAAGAAGCAGTAATCTATCTTGATAAAATTTTAGAACAAGAACCAAATAATAAAGAAATTGCAATGATGTTGTGGAAAGTTTTAGAAAAAATTGAATATCAGAGTACTACTGATTCACCATATACAATACATGTTCAAGTTATGGTTAGAGATCTAAATGGAAATTTACTTGGAGTACTTGAATCATATAATGCAAATTATCTTCCATCAAAATTTTTTGAAAATTGGTTAAGCACGGTTGAAAATAATGGAATATTTACCGAAATGAATGATTCAAAAATTTTCCAAGTTTATGAGATTATGACACCTGAACATCACCACACAGGGAAATTTCATTGGGATACACCAATAGATAATCATCCAGATTTAATTGTCAATCTATTCAATGTTTTTGTTCCATTGATGGAAATTGACATGGAAAACGAAAGAAGTGAAGTTATACTAACATTTGTTAAGAATTAACTTTTTTTGAAAAAAACAAACTAAAACCAATTGAAAAGAAAATAATTAACGGAATATATCGATAAGGTAAAATTTCATAGAAATTTGTGAATATTACTAATGCTGGACCAGCTAGCAAAGTACCAAGAATGAGAAATAATACAGAATGTATTATTCTACCATTTGTTTTTGCTAGAACGGTTAAACCAATTACAACAGGAAGGAAGGTCATTAATAATAAATAGTCAAATCTCAACAATGGGCCAAATGTTGCAAGTCCAATGAAGAATTTTGCAGGATCAATATCAATAACATTTGGATATAGACTATCACCATAAAAAATTAGGATTAAAGAAATTGCAATGATGGATATATATGAAATTAGAAGACTGATTTTCTTTTTGAATGAAATTGTAGATGTGAAACCAAAGAATAAGGTCATTATGAAAAATGGAGCTACAAATGCCTTAGTAAAGAATGAAAGAATATAAAATATGGGAGATAAAATCCACTGTTTTTTTATGACGTAAATAGATAGTAAGTAAAATAGAACCCAGAAATTTTCATAAACTGCAACTGTGTCAAATCTAAGAAAAGTATGACTTTGGATTAATATCAGAATTGCAATTATTCCAGCAAATCTTTTTTCAGTGATTTGAACAGTTAAGAGATAGGTGAATAATATGACTAAGATTGATGCAAAAAATGGCAAAATTTTGACATTGTTAAAGATGTCTTGTGAAGTAATGAGAAGAAACATTCGAACATAACGATCATTTTGTTCTTCAACATAGATACTATCAGATTCTCCATAAGGCCAAATTTCAAATGTTTGTTGAACAATAGCAAAATCAGGCCAATCTTCTGCTTCATTTAATGATAATTCAGGTATTGACAAACCAATGTAAATAGAAAATATAATTAATAAAATTATGAGAGTTGGTTTTTTTGGAATTTCAAAACTTCGTATTTTATTAATTGAATTAGATATGCTATCAGGTAATTTTTTCTTATAATACAACATACCAAATAATATCAAAACAATATTTGATGTGATAACAGGTATTGCAAAAATCCCCATTTCAAATGGGATGAGATTTGTTGAGAATTTTCCAAAAATGGATGAAAATAATGATGGAAAAATTATAGAAATAGTAGTTAGCCCCGAAAAGAAAATAGTGACAAAACCAACTAGATTTAGGATCTTTTGCATAATAATGTGGGAAAAGCTAGTCTATTAAAATTAAATCAAATAAATAAGAAAAAGAGGTTTTCTGAAAACGCGACTATAATGCTGCGTCTTCAGCCCATCCGTTAATGAATACTCCATTCTTGTGAAGTGGAACTGGTTGACCAGCTGTGTAATTCATTGGTCTCATCCAAAAGATTGATTTTGTTGGGCAAACTCCGATGCATGCACCGTCAGTGATACATCGTTCAGGATAGAAGACAAATGCTTTTCCACGTTTCCAACCTTCTACAGGTTTTACACGGAGTACATCAGGACCAAGAGAAGTACAGATCTCTACACATAGTGCACAGCCGATACATCTCTGTTCGTCAATGTCTGGAATGATTGCGATTGGCATTCTAACATTATTAGACGTGATTTACTATTTAAACCATGAACTAGATCGTTAACAGCGTTATGAAATGGATCGACGATAATTAGAAAATAAAACAAAAGAAAAAACGATAAACAAGAAATTACTTTCTCATTGCATCGATTTGGCCAGATGTGACCCAATCCAATAATTCTGCGGATGATGGATTCAATTCTGGTTTTCCGCCCATAAGATTTGATACCCATATCCAGTTAATTTGGTTTAAGAGTACTTTATTTGCCTCGTCGCCTGCTCGTACTTTGGCTACTAAGGCTTGATCTTGTGTGGCTTCCCATTCTGCATAGGTTCTTCCCATAATTGATCAAAAGTCAGGTTCCACTAATTAAAGCTATTGTCAATTGTCTACATAGTACAATACAAATCATCTAAGATATAAGACAGGGTTCAAATTCGTGTTTCGTGGAGATCAAGGTTCTAGGCGCAGCTGGTGAGGTAGGTCGATCAGCTTTTCAAGTTAATTGCGATGGAACAAATTTCTTGCTAGATTATGGAGTAATGTTTGGAAAACCAAGAGGCGCTCCACCTACATATCCACTTCATGTAAAACCACGAGATATTGATTCTGTAATCATAACTCATGCTCATTTGGATCATTCAGGATGTGTTCCATCATTGTTTGTTAGTGGCAACTGCAATGTTTATGGAACAGCTCCAACATTTGATCTAAGCAAATTGCTAATACAAGATATGATAAAAATTGAAAAAAATTCACATTCTTTTGGAGTTCCAGAAATTGATAACATGATGGCAAAAGCAAAAACAATTGAGTTTAAAGAAAAGATTACTAGAGGAAATGCGTCATTTGAGCTTCGTTCATCAGGACATGTAATAGGTGGAAGTACCGTTTTGGTTGAATCAAATAACAAAAAATTATTCTATACAGGAGATATTAATTTAAGAGGTTCAAGGTTATTGCCACCTGCAGATTTGGATATAGGTGAAATGGACATGGTAATTACTGAGAGTACATATTCGCAGGAAAATCAGATGCCTAGAAAGGAATCTGAAAAAGGATTGATAGATTTTGCAAATGAGGTCATAGATAGAAAAGGTACACTTTTCATTCCATCATTTTCAGTTGAGCGCTCACAAGAAGTGGCTAGTGTACTAATCAATTCAGGATTTAAACATAAAATAATCATGGATGGAATGGCATTGAAGGTAAATGAGGTACTTTTGAGATATCCAGAATATCTTAGAAATCCAGAAATTTTCAAAGATGTCATAGACCAAGTTGTAGCAGTTAGAGATCATAATGAAAGAAAGAAAGCATTAACAGAACCGTGTGTAGTAATCTCACCTGCAGGCATGTTAGTTGGAGGAAATGCAGTATATTATTTACAAGAATTATCATTTAGTGATAAAAATGGAATTGCACTAGTATCATACCAAGGAGAAGGAACTCCTGGAAAGAAATTATTGGATACTGGAAAAGTTCAGACCCGTGGAAAAGATCTTAGTGTAAAAGCTGAAGTGAAACAATTCCAATTTTCAGGCCATGCCGACAGAGATAGTTTGTTTGAGATGATTAAAAATTTGAAAGGAAATCCAAAAATCATGACTGTTCATGGAGATGATGAATCGTGTACACGGTTTGCTGAAGAGATTCACGAGAAATTTGGGTTTGAGGCTCATGCAGCTAAATTAGATGAAAAATTAACTATCTAAATTGAAAGATAATTTTGAGACAAATATTGAAGACACCATAAACAGTGGACAGGTATTCCTCTGGAAAAAAATTAATTCAAAATGGTATGGAATTAATGGAAAAAAGACGCTAATATTAGAAGATAAATTAGATGTGAAATCTAAAGAAATTCATAATTTTTTTAGATATGATGATGATTTTCAAAAAATCAAAAAACAATTATCAAAAGATAATGTGATGAAAAAAGCAATTAGTAATTTTCCGGGAATGAGAATTTTGAGACAAGATCCATTTCAATGTTATATTTCATTTATTGTATCATCGAATTCAAATATTCCAAATATTCAAACTAGACTTCAAAAATTATCTCAGAGATTTGGTGAAAGAAAAATGATCGATGGTATGGAGTTTTTCTTATTTCCTAAACCAGAGAAACTTGCTAATGCGTCAATCACAGATATTGCAAAATGTGGATTAGGCTATAGAACAAAGTATGTCAAAAAAGCATCAATTGCAGTAGATAAAGGAATGATAAATTTTTCATCCCTTAAAAAATTAGATTATCAGGAAGCAAGAGATAGTTTATGTCAGGTTTTTGGAATAGGTAAAAAAGTTGCAGATTGTATATTATTATTTTCACTTGATAAATTAGAAGCAGTTCCATTAGATAGATGGGTATTGCGTATATTACAAAAATATTATTCAAAAGAATTTCAAATAACAACCAAAACAATTACAGAGAAGACATATGATGATTTACATGATAAAATAGTTGATCATTTTGGAAAATATGCAGGATATGGACAACAATTTTTATTCAAAAATGAAAGAGATAATTTTGATAAGAAATGGTTAGGATAACGATTAATATTGCAATCTGCTGGCAAGTTTTTGTGCGGGTAGCTCAGCATGGATAGAGTGTCGGACTTCTAATCCGATGGTCGAGGGATCGAAGCCCTCCCCGCGCGCTCTAAAGTTTTTATTTTCAATGAATTTTCAAACAATTATTGAGTGAAATTGAGATTAAATTAGAAAGTATGGATATAAAACCACATCAAGAGATAGTTGGACACATTACAGTAAACTATTCAGGACTTTATGACGGCGTAGTCATAAATACGCAGATTCTTGGTTCAAATGAATTAGTTGTATGGAGAGAGTATAATGGAAAAAAAATTACACAAAATGTTTCAAGATTATTTGTTAACAAAAAAGCAATACCAGATAACAAAGTTGATTTTATCGCAACAATTGAATTTGAACCAACTGAAGAACATGATGTAAAATTTCGTGCATCAATTATTCAACAACATAAAGAAGTAGAAAATGCTCAACTCTTTGCTAATTATTCTGCCTAGAATCTTGATTTAGTAATTTCAACTGTTCCTACCATCCATGGATGTGGATCACAATGATAAGGAATTACTTTAGCACCGTTTGGTGGTGCATCAGTAAACAAAAACTCGTACTCTTCACCTGGAAGTAATACTCCTGATGATCCAAATTCACCACTGTATGGATCAGTAATTTCATCACGGTCATGACTATCTGGAGTTACAGTATGTGGTGTTTCATCAATATTTTTCCATATTACACGATTATCAATTGTTAATTGTACTTGGATTAATTTTGGCATGTAATTGTCTTTTTGATCAGGACTTGAAGAACCCATAATGATGTTTACAATTGTTTCTCCATCTGGATGCAAGATATGTTCATCTACGAAAACTTTTTGGTTTTCTTCAGGCAACCAAAAACTAGTGTACCAAGTTATTGTCACACCTAATGCAACAATTACTACTAAAATTCCAACTCCATAAGCATGACTAGATTTAATTTCAGTTGCACTCAATAGCTAGCTTGATTTCTAGAAGTCTTATAAAGCTTAGTCAGTTTTTATGGTTTCTTGAGATCTGACATGCCAATATCTGTGTCTTTTTTCAAACCCAAGTCAGCGTTGTTTGCCTTTATTTCAGGAGCATCAGGGGTAGTACTTGAATTTGGATTTTCTGTGGTTTCTATTTTTTTAACTTCTTCATGTCCATCAGCATCAATAGTATCTGAACTAGATGAGGAGTTATTATCATCAGATAATTCCTTCTGAGTTCCAATCATAGATTTTGTTGCCCTAATTTTTGCACCAGGTGGAGGAGGCGTAGTTTTTGCTTGAGCCATAGCATATCTATAGACATGGAACAGTCCTGCAAAGACTATCAAGATTAGGCCTGCAAAGAATAGAGACATGTTATTCATACCACTTAGTGCAGCGTTGTATGCTGCTAGATTCAAGAACACTTGGAATGCAATCAATGCAACAATAATCCAGTTAATCCATTTTTCAGAGAATTGAATTTGGGCTACATTCTTGGGACCCTTGTCTTTTGCAAGTTTGGATTTTCTTTCAGCCTCTTTAGCTAAATGAATCATCATATAGCTAAATCCAATTCCCAATGGAATTAGCAATATCATTACCACGTAGAGATTGATTGGATCAATTACGAGTCTTTCTACTAGAGGTAGAGTTGAGTCAGTAGGAATATAGAATCCCCAGTATGTTGTTACCAATATTTGAGCAAGTCCAACTATACCAAATGCTGTAACCCAAGGTCTATCCTTCCATGAGAATTTTTTGTATCTATCAAGGAATGGAACAAGCGCAATAGCCGCTATGAAAAGTCCAGGCCATAAGACACCAGTGACAAATTTATCATATTGCGTCCGCAGGAACGCGTAAAGTCCTGTGAGATACCATTCAGGTACAGTAATACCAGGCGGTACCGTCGGTTGGAATTTGAATCCTAAATCAACAGGGAATACACCACCAGTAATTAGAATTGCACCTCCAATTGCCATTACCATTGGTACATCAAATACTAAGAATCTTGGGAAGTGAACTGCCATTAATCCAAGCATTACTACTGGTAAAACAAACACATGTTGTGTGTAGAATCTCAGTACAAAGTCATGGAATCCACTTCCAAACGCTGCATCTCGAATAGTCGGCCCTGCAATCGGTATAGCATTTGTCAGCGACGCCGCAATACTAATTGCTAATTCTGCACGTTCACTAAAGATAATATCATAACCAGTAAATGCTTCAAGGATTGTGACAGTTCCTAATATAACACCTGTAACCCACAAAATTTCGTTTCTAATTTTATAACGTCCACTAAAGTATTGGTAATACATATGAAGTAATGCAAGCATTACCATTGCATTTGAACCATGATAGTGTATGTTACGAATGTGAAATCCAAATGGAACTTCATTGTTGATAAACTCTACACTATCCCACGCTCTATCAAGAATTGGTTCATAATAGAACATGAGTAACGCACCAGATACACCAAGAATAATAAAAGTGATGAACGTAAGCATTCCCAAAAATCCAAACGGACTTACAAATCTTGCAGGGAATGAGAATTTTATTGCAGTGAATATAGTTCTATCAAGACCATCCCATATCCAATAGATAAAGGCAAGAGTGCCGTTGTGTCTATTTAGGGAAACGGCCATATCCTACTACTCCATTTTTGTTTGGTCCCCATGTTGGTGGTGTGACAAATAAATTACCTTCAGCGTCAGATTCAAAATTTAATTCAGGAAGTGTGTTAGATGGTGGTGCTTGTAATGATGCAGGTCCTGCAAATGCAGTACCAGTAACAGGGTCATACATACTTCCATGACATGGACATTCGCCTCTCATACGTCCTTCTTGTGGCCAGTACTTCCATACACACCACAGATGTAAACAAATCATACTATAAGCTCTAAACGATGATACATGATTTTTTTCACCGCCAAATTTTTCTGGAAGTCTAATGAATTGCCATTTTCTAAATGCTTCTTCATCAAGTACAGCATCACCTGTTTGCGGATAAGTGATAACTTCAGCATGATTAACAGGAAAAGTAAAAGCATTTGCTTGAGAACCATCAGGTAAAATAACAGGTACTTTTTCAGCTGCAGCAGATGATGGATTTGGAAGAAAAGTTCCCCAAGGAACAAATGGTGCAAAGGCAAGACCGGTACCAGCAGCACCCATTAATTTAAGAAAATCCCGTCTGGACAGAGATTTTTTATCCGATGTTGCCGACAACTTAAGTTCAAATCTTGACGAATTGGTTATAAATCTTATTTCAGTTTATTTGAGGAGTTTTTGATTTTTGTTTTAAAATTACTAAAACTGAAACGATCACAATAGCAATTAATGCAACAATAATTATCAATAGATAATTTTCATCACTTTCTATGATTTCAGGAGAAATTGTTGAAAATGAAGTTTTTGGTGGATCAACTACAGAATGATCAACTTCAAAGATTAGTTTTGATAATACGTTATTTTTAGCCATATCTTGTGTAGATATTTCAATTAAATATTCACCTTCATCAAAATCACTAACATTAAATGAATATGATTTTTGATCAACTATACGTTCACCATTAGGTAAAAGAAATGAGAGATAATTTGATTCTGGAATATTCTGATCAGAAATAGATACTTGAATATCCAATCGTTTTGAGACTACAGTATTATTTTTTGATTGTAGTTCAAGAGTTGGAGATTGTGAGTCCACAATAAAATTAAATATTTTTGAATTTGTCAAACCAAATTTATCAATTGCATTTATTGTAAGAGAGTGTTTGCCATCACTTAGGGTATTAGTATTAAGACCAGTAGTATTTAGTTGTATTAAGTTTCCATCCAATGTATAAGTTACACTAGCAAGATTATCTTCTATGATTTCTGGCACAATTATGTCATCAGATTTTAGAAAATCATTTGATTCAAGAATTATTTTAGGAGGACTATTATCAGAAGTTAATGTTGAAAATTTTGCAACAAGTGTAATTGGTTCTGTGATATTTTTTCCTTCAAACAAAGTTGAGTGAATTAATAACGAATGAGTTCCAGTTTGATTAATCGGTGCAAATATCAAAGTTGAAGTGTTATCTTTATTTTTTACAGGGAAGAATCCTCCACCTTGACTAAATGGAGAACTTCCAAGCCAATCTAATGATGCCCAATTCATAAAGTGACCAAATACGCCAGTTGGCATGTTTGTAGAGATAATTTTACCTTGAGGGTCTAGTACAAATGCAGAAAAATTTGTATTTTCATTTTTCCATGAAAGTTCTATCGATGCATTGTTAATTGTATTATCTTGTACGTCAAGATAATATTGTCTCCAATCTCCAGCCATATAGCGATTGGTCATATCAAAAGCACCTTTTACATATTCATTATCAAAATTTACATCATCATTATTTTTTCCAATTAATGTAAATGGAATATCTTTTTGAACTTTTTCTACTATAACATACGAAACTGGAACGTTTACTGTATGGTGTTCACCTTCAAACTTTATGAAACCATCATAGATACCAGTTGTTTGTTCTTTTTGAGTTTGGATTTTTACATTAACATCAAGTGCTTGTTTTGGTGGGATTGAGATTATTTCTTTATCTAAAGTCACATCATTCCAAATATCTTTTTTGAAATAACTTGCAGATAATGTATAATCAAATGATGTTGCATTTTCTTTAATTGAGCCTCCCCAGAAAGAATATCGTTCAGGAACAGGATAAATTCCAATAATTGGTTGGTTTTCAAAATGTTCTGTTGGTTCTGAAACACGTAATTCTTGTACAGTTCCCCAAGAACCACCTCTATTCACCAGAATCAATTCATCACTGGTTATTTCAGAATCATCATCTTTGTCTTTCCAATCATAAAGATACAAAGAGGATATTTTTAGATCATCCGCATAAATTGGATTTGTTTGATTCATAAAATTATCAAAAGAGAAATTTGCATTTAGTACCAATAATGAAGAATCTTCAGGCATTATTTTAGAAGAATTTGTTTGTATTTTATCAGAAGATGTAAGATTACCTATTGGAATATAATTTGGTCTGTATACTTTAGATTTATTATGATATGAATCCTGTAAATGAGGTTCAGTTATTCCATCATAGGTTAATTTTTCAATTAATTTCAGATTTTCAGGGAATATTTTTACAGTTAAAGTGCTATTTGTTGGATTTTCTATTTTGAATGATGCAGATGTGACATCTCCAGGACTTAATCTTCCACCAAACCAGCTTGTTTGAGGAACATTTTCCAATGATATATGAGGAGACAACATACCAATCGAAGTATAATTTAGATTTTTTAATGGTAAGTCAAGAATTTGGCCAAGATTTTTTGAAGAATCAGTATTATAGACATTGAAAACACCACCCTCACCATTAACTAAACGAATTGCATCAAGTGAATCAACCATTCCGGTTCCTTGAGTAAATACATCATTATGCATATCATTTGCAGTAGACATGAGAATATTTTTTACATCATAAGGTGAAAATGATTTTGAATTATCATTTAGTCCTTGTATTACCAATGCAGCAGCTCCAGATACGATAGGAGCAGACATGCTTGTTCCTCCAAACATACCAAATGGATCTTGATCATAATCTTGTGATGGTTTTGTAACAGATGCAGGAGTAAAGCTATAAGCTCCAATACTCATCAAGTCAGGTTTTGGATCACCAATTAAGGTTGGGCCCCGACTTGAAAAATCAACTACATGATCAGAATGTTTTGTAGAATTTCCAAATCGAGGTTCATCTTTGAAGGGTCCATATCCAACAAAAATATTATTTGTTGTAGCACCTACACTAATTCCTGTAGAAGATGCATTTGGCAATCCAATAGTACCATAACCATGTCCAGAGTTTCCAGCACTAGATATCATTAACACACCAGGATAATCTTCAGAAAATGAATTAGGTAAACTCAGAGTTGTCATTACTAAAGATAACAAATCAAATCCCGGTGCATATTCAAAATTTGGAAATGTGGATACACCCCAACTATTAGATATTATGTCAGCTCTAGTATTTCCAGAAAATTTCCATTCTATATCATCATTATCAAATCCCGCAGACCAAAGCCATGCATAAAGTATATCTCCAAACCACAATGCCTTAACAGGAATTATTTTTGCATCAGGTGCAACGCCTCTAATGTTAAATTTTTTTGTATCATTATAGATATCATATTCATAAGCACCTTTTGAAATTATTGTACCTGCACTTCCAGTTCCATGACCCTGAACATCAGTCATTACACCAAAAAATTCACCATTTCGATTTATTGGAGGAAGTAATGTTCCATTTATTGCACCAAAATTTTCATCAATTTCAGATTTATTATCAATAACTCCATAGATATCTAAAATTTGAGCACCAAGAGTACCTGCACTATAATCAAATTCACCATCATCATTGTAGTCATAAATTAGAAATTCATTTCCGTCACCTATTACATGATGAGTGTCATCAGTAAAATCAAAATCAAAATCTATTTTCTTATCAACAGAATTTTTTGTAAAGTCCTGCCAAGAAGTAGACATATCAGGAATAATTGTATCATAATAACCAGATTCCTTTGAATCAACAACCAAAACAGGTACAACTTGTGGTTGGCTAGGAATACCTTGATACATAACACCTAGATGATAAATTCCACTTTTTGATTCGATGTAATCATGTTTATCATTTCCAATTTTCATATCATCATTTAATGTTCCATTCAGTAGTGGAGAAGAACCAAACATAGGGAACATGGAGTTGTATACCAACAAACTAGTTCCATCACCATTTTGTTCAATGTTCAAAAATACACCACCATCTCTAGGTTTTACATAAATATCAGAAGTTGTGTTATGAAACGAAGATTTTGTAAAATTTTTGATTGTTCCATACTTGTCAATATTTGCTGCAAAAGTAGCATTTGTTAGGATTAATCCTTGTCCATCAGGATCTAACATTATAGGTAAATTATCGTTATTACGCGCTAATGCATGTTGCATATCAGGATTTGAAAAATCAACACCTGTATCAATTATAGCGATTGTGACATCTTTTCCAGTTACATTATAAAGATCATGTACACGTTCAGAATTTGCAATGTTTCCGATTGTAGATGTTTTACTAATATTATTTTTTGAGATGTATTTTGAATGAAAATCTAATTGAAAATCTTCAATGATGTGAAATCCTTTTGATTGAAAAACAGATAGAGTACTTTCAGGGATTGTTATAATTGAAAAAAATCCATTTGATGATGATATAGAATATGATGAATTTACAAAATTACTAATTTCAGATATAGAACCTGTTCCAAATATCAGATAACGTTTTACTTGTTGTTCATTTGAAGATTCATTGAATTTAATTATTTTTGATTCAATGAGATCATAATTCTTATTTCCAAAATTATGATTAATCATATCTCCATCAAAATAAGAATATGATTCAGAGATTAATGGAGGTACTAATATTAGAAGAAATAGCACAAGTACTAATTTCATCATCATCAAAAAAGATGTTTAATGAATAATTATAGGTTATCGTCTTCTAGCAATGATTACAATTTGTAATGCTAGAATTATTGCTATTGATGCAACTACAGGAAAAAGTAAAGCATTAAGTTGAGATGAACCTTCTTCTATATTTCCAACAGAATTAGAGATTAGTACTACACTTTCATCTAAATTTGAACTTGCATCAGATAATGATGATCCAAAAGTTGAAGTTTCTTCTTTCAGATTCGCCAATTCAGTTTTTGTTTCATCTAAAATTTGATTTAATTCTAAAATTTGTGCAGATATTCCACTAATATCTTGAGCTAAGACATTAGTTGCACCAGAACCATGAGAAATATTTCCTTCATCAAAAGTCACCATATGAAAAACGTATATCCCTTCCAATGCAGGAAGATAATCTACATAATACAATCCTTGATGTAATGTTTTTAGATCATCTTCTAAATTTTCTACTTGACCATTAGGAAGATGTACATGAGACGTACCAAGTATTTGATTTGGGTCATTGCCAATTAAGAGACCATCACTTGATGTTTGAACAAACACACGAAAGTCCCTACTTACAGCAGCAGTTTCGGGTGTAAATACAATTGTGTTAACACTTCTTTCTACTGGTACTTGAACATATTCAGAAATGTTTGTGAATTTTACTTCAATACTTTTTGATATTCCACCCTGTTGATTAGAGATAACCTCTAGGATGTATGTTCCAAATGGGAGATTTGTTGTTGGTTCATCCCATTCCATAAGAAAGTGGTGAAAAGATCCATTATCATTTGTCATCAATTGTTCGAATTCTGCAATTGTATCATCAGGTGTAAACAATCGGATAATGATAGGTTCTTTTGGCATGGCTTGACCATGAATGAATATTGGTTCACCTGGTGCAAATACCAATTGGTTGGTATAGATATCCAATGTGCCTTCTAATCTTTCCTGAAAAACTTCAGCATTTGCAAATGTCAGAGGAGTAAAAGACAGCAAT
>CABXGK010000001.1 GCA_902511735.1 uncultured marine group I thaumarchaeote | reverse complement strand
CAAGAATTGCACTTGTGGTGCCATCTCAGAACCAAATGCTGCAGTTGCAATTAGACAACCACCGCCTTCCTTCTCATTTTCTAAAGTTCCGGAATATCCACCTTCATCATAGTCAGGATCATCAGCTGACATTGAACCGCCGGTTGGAACTTTTGCAAAATCAATATTGGAAAATTCTATCGAATTTACAATGTCATTATAATAATTGGATTGTCTATCATGACTTTCTAAATTATTTGTATATTGCACAGTGTAAAACATATCATCTACTTTTATCAGAAGTGTAGAAAAACCAATGTTCATTTCTATACCTTCTCTATTTTCAAAATGACCAATTGCTTTTAGAAGATATGCATTATTTCCTTTAATCTGAGTACCTTCTTCACTAACAATTGATAATGCGCCTGTTTCAATCATAGGAGTAACTTGTTGTCTTAATCCATTAATTGCTTCTTCAATTGTAACATCTTGACGAGTAATGGCAAAAGACACAGCAGGAGCTGATGTAGATGTTTTTGGTCCAACAACAACAATGTCAGGATTACTACCAGATGGTTCTGGTGTTTGAACTAACCAACCTGCAGGAGAAGTAAAAGATAAACCATACTCAGGAAAAGAGTTTGGTTGACTTGTTGTAGGAGCTATGAGAGGTGTTCCTTCAGCAGTAGTTACTGGAGTTTCATATTCAGGTAAATTTTCTAATTCTGAACGATCCATCACTATAACATTTTTGATAATTGCTCTCCATGCATCCATTGGTTGATCATTTGGGGCAGTATTCATTGTTGCAATTCTATCTAATGTTTCAAAACTTTCATCTGTTAAAATTCTACCAAACACAGTGTACTGCCCATCTAAAAAGTTTGAATCTTTTTGAACAATAAAAAATTGAGAGCCTGCACTATTAGGATCAGATGAACGAGCCATTGAAACAATTCCTCTTTTATGTTCAATATTGTTAAATTCAGCATCTAGAGAATATCCAGGATCACCGGTTCCCCATTCAGACATTGAATATGAAGGATCTGCAGATTTTGGATCACCACCTTGAATCATAAATCCTTCAATTATACGATGAAAAATAGTTCCAGTATAGAAACCGTCATCCGATAATGTTACAAAGTTCTCAACATGGTT
Organism: uncultured marine group I thaumarchaeote; assembly: GCA_902511735.1. Lineage (GTDB taxonomy): Archaea > Thermoproteota > Nitrososphaeria > Nitrososphaerales > Nitrosopumilaceae > Nitrosopelagicus. The sequence goes on along the minus strand of CABXGK010000001.1, from coordinate 56,757 downwards.
TGGTGCAAATTGTGGGAAAAATTCAATAATTAATCTCCCAGAATCAGTCTCCAATACTACAATCGTATCTTCATATTCTGCAAAAGCTTGAGGAACTAGTGTAATTATTAATAATGCAAAAGGTATAGAAAAGAATTTTTCATTCATGAAATTGAAAATTGCATCTATAATAAAAATCAGATCTGCAATTGACTTTTAACGATCTATTTTTCAAGATGTTCTATGGAATTTGATGAAAAAATTCACACTCATTTGATGTCTGTTTGGAGAGAATCAAAGTCATTTTTTGGTGTTGGTGGAAAAGAAGGAATGCTATTACTAACAGATAATCATTTCATATTTCTAAAAAGAACTGAAAGAATGAAAAAATGGTGGGGCGCTGCAACTAAAAGACAAGTTGTTACATTATTGCAAAATAAAAATACAATGACTGACAAAATAGATGGATATGAAGAAAAAGATTTACAAATTGATTTAGAAGAAGTAAAACCAAAACATATCAGTAAAATTACATTTGACAATATTTTAGAAATTAGCGAAGAAGAAAAAACTTGGGGGAGTGTTTTAGCAATCAAAGCAATAGAAAATGGAAAAGAGAAAAAATATGATTTTTCAATTGTTCAAGACTGGGTGAAATATCCAATCAAAGACCCTACAAAATATCTCAATGTTGACTGGAAACCATGTATAGAGTTCATCAAATCAAGACAACGAGTTACAACATAAATGAATAAAGTTTTTGCTGTAGGAGTAGGTCCAGGATCACCAAAATATGTTACAGATGTAGTAAAAGAAGCAATATCACAATGTGATGTTGTAATTGGTTATGGATATACAATAAAAACAATTGAAGAATATGTCAAAGATAAAAAAATACTTGAAGTAACAATGCAAAACCAAGAAAATGCATATCAAGAAATTGCAGAAGAAGATAATCACACAATATTAGTTCCATTTACAGGTGATGTAAATTTTTCAGAATCTGAAGTTGTAGATAGATTAATTGAAATTTATGATGAAGTTGAAATCATTCCTGGAATTAGTTCAACACAAGTAGCTGCATCACGTGCAAGAGTTCCAACAGACAAATCCAAAGTAATTACTATGCATATTTCAACATCTATTGAAGAAAAGAAATTAGAGTTACAAAAAGCACTCATTGATGGTTTTAGTGTGATACTTGTTCCAAGGCCATGGCCAAAAGTTCCAGAAAAACACTTCATGCAATCTGAAATTGCAAAATATTTGAAACAAAATGGTTTTGATACTACAAAAATGAAAGTGCACGTCTACGAGTCGATAACTACAGAAAATGAGACTAGTTTTGAAGGTACAGTAGAAGAATTGGAAGGAAAAGAGTTTTCAGATCTTTCAGTAATGGTGTTTAATCAAGCAACACTTGAATCGTATATCAATTTTGAATAATCATGAAAAAAACCTCTTCTGCCAAATTGGAGAAAATTTTAGAAACTACAAATGAGCGTGATTTATTTTTGGTAGGACATATGTACATTGAAAACACTATAGATAGAATTTTAGAGAAAAAATTCAATATTCCTTCAAAGTCAATTGATAGTACATTTTTTACAGTAAATCTCAAAATGGATATACTTACAGAATCCGATTTGATAAAGGGAAATCTAAAGAAAAATGTGGAGTTAATGTCTAGAATTAGAAATAGGTATGCACACAAACTTGAACCAAATGAACAACGTATTGGAAATTGGATTAGAGAATTAAATTATCTTGGAGTAGCAAATAAAACCACTAGTAAAAAATTTGAAAAATATCGAATATGTGTAATTAGAACTTTTACAGCCTTAGAGAAAATGTTGTAAATTTATTAGAGAAAAAATCTAGTTTACATTATGAAACCAGAAAAATGTGCATATTGTGGAGATATGGTAGACATTCCATTTGAATGCACATACTGTAAAGATCCATTTTGTGATGAACATAGACTGCCAGAAGATCATCGTTGTGTGAAATTAACTATACTTAGAGCAAAAAAGTTTGGCGAAAAGAAAGTGATTAGAGATGGCGGACCAGGTTCCAGTAAATTTAAAAGATTTTTCGGTAGATTTCGTTAATTCAATATTCTGCTTTAGTAGGATCAAGCTTTGAACGTTTTGCTTGGAAAAATAATGTAACAGCTAATGCAAGCATTACAACAATTGACATCCATAATGGTTCAACATGTGCATTACCTTCACGAGTAACAATCAATGCAGGAGATACTACATAAATTATTGATAAAATTATCATTGCAACTCCTTGTATTGATAATTTTTTCCAAGACGAGAGTTTGATTCCTCTACTAATTAACTCAATAATACCAAGTGCTATGAAAGGATAAATTGTAAAAGCTAAAAAATCAATTATATCAACTGAGCCAGGATGAGACATGTTATTCTTCTATTCTAACTTTCAATGCAACTCCATTTGAAATTAACGCTTGTGCATTCTCATTAGGAATTGTTGCTATATCTTCAGGTTTGAATGGCCCATATTTTTCTAAATCAACACCAACTATTTCAGCAAATTCTTTTACAAATCTTACCGTAACAGGTTTTGTTTTATGTTTTGTAGAGGTTGTTTCTAAAAATTTTGATTTTCCATTAATTATTCCAGATATTATCATGTCTTTTCGTTCGTTCATTTCATCATTTGAATCAATAACAAATTTTTCTTCATCAGTTAAAATGCTATAAGACATTGTTGGTGAATTGGAGATTTTTTCTAGTCTTTTATTTATTAAAAGGTCAGTAAGGTTTGTGACTGTTGAAATTATCTGATTTTTTGCTTTCTTTTCAATTCCATCATATTCTTCATTTTTTAATTTCCCAATAATAGTTGATAAATTTCTAAAAAACTCATTTTCGAGTTCTTGTATATCATCCGATTGGAATTCATGTAGTACAATTACGTGAAGATTTTTTAGATTTAGTGATTCAATAGTTGACATTTTAATACAAAGTTAATCTTAAATGCTACGTTTAATTCTTTTAGCTTGAAGTTAGAAAATTGCCGTATAAAGTGATAGGTGGCAAAGCCACTCAAATAAAATATTCTTCAGATGAGGTATTCTCTAGAATAAAACATGAGGGTATCAAGTTCATAGATCTCCAATTTACTGGGTTAACAGGTAGATTTCATCATACTACAATTTCAGCAGATACATTCACACCTCAACAGATGGAAGATGGATTACCAAAATTAGATGGTTCATCAATTGTAGGTTTCACAGATATTGCAGACTCTGATCTAATTTTAAAACCAGACCCAAGTACATTTGCAATTATTCCATGGGTTACAGAAAAAAAGACAGCTAGATTACTCTGTGATGTTTATTGGGGTGGAGGTAGAGGACGTCTTGAAAGTGATCCTCGAGGAATTTGCCAAAAAGCAGAAAAATATGTCAAGACACAAGGATTTGATTTTAGTAATTGGGGACCAGAAGTAGAATTTTTTGTATTTGATAAAGTTCACTGGGATGTTTTGACACCATACAAAGGTCAATCATATTCAATTGAATCATCTGAATCACCATGGAGTCAAGAAGGAACAGGTTATCCTATGGGATTACAAGAAGGATACTACCCAAGTACACCATCAGATACTCTTGCACCATTTAGAAATGAATGTGTAGATGTTTTGAATGATAATTTTGGAATTTTATGTGATAATCATCACCATGAAGTAGCAACAGCAGGTCAATGTGAAATTGATATCAAATATGATTTAATGACAAATTCTGCAGACGGTGCACAATCATACAAGTATGTTGTAAGAAATGTTGCTCAACAGTTTGGTAAAGTGGCAACAATGATGCCAAAACCAATATCAATGGATGCAGGTTCTGGTATGCACACAAATGTTAGTTTATGGAAAAAAGATGAAAATACATTTTATGATAAAGATGAAGATTTAGAATTGAGCCAAACTGGCCGTTATTTCTGTGGAGGAGTAATGGAACATGCTAAAGGATTAACTGCCATCACAAACCCTACAACAAATTCATACCACAGATTAGTTCCAGGTTATGAAGCACCAGTTTACATCGCATGGAGTTCAAGTAATCGTTCTGCAACAATTAGAATTCCAGGTCATTTCAAGGGAGAAAAATATGCATTTATGAAAAGAATGGAATATCGTGTACCTGATCCAGCTTCTAATCCATATTTGGTATTTTCAGCTGTTTTAGCTGCAGGATTAGATGGAATAAAAAAGAAAATAGAACCTGGCGATCCAGTAAAAGAAGATATTTACAAAATGACAAAATCAGAAAGAAAAAAACACGGTATTGATACTCTCCCTGCAAATCTAGGAAGAGCATTAGATGAATTAGAAAGTGACAGAAAGTATCTAACCCCAATTTTTGAAAATGATGTTTTAGATAAAATTATTGAATTAGAAAGAAGAGATCATAGAGAGATTGCAATCAGACCTCACCCACATGAGTTCTATCTTTACTTTGATGTTTAGAAAATTAATTAATTAATGGATGATTAGTTGATTGATAAATTAGAATTAATGACCCAATCATCATTGCTAATCCACCACAAACCATCATTGTAGTATATTTTTGAGATTTAATTCCTAAGAAGATAATTATCCCACCAACAAGACCTAAGAAAATTGAAAGCATTCCAAAAATTACATCTTCAATTTCTATGCCCAATGTTAAAGGAGTAAAAATTCCAGAAAGTAAGGCAACAGCTCCTATAATGTAAGCATATTTTGTTCCAGATAGAACAATTGATCTTAAATCACGAGGACTTTCTTCTGATAAAATTTCTTTTGTGGTTTTGGATTCAATATTTTCTTCAAGTGGATCTGATTGTGGTTTATCAGAAAATCTTCTATGTTTTGCCATGATAATTTAGACTAATACTGTATTGATTAAAATTTTTGCTATTTACATTCCCATTCCAGGTGGCATTCCCATGCCGCCCATGCCAGGCATTCCACCCATGCCGCCCATGTCAGGCATTCCGCCTTCTGCACCTGGTGGAGGTCCTGCAGATTTTGCAGTTGCAATTACATCATCAATTCTTAAAATCATACATGCTGCTTCTGTTGCAGCTGAAACAATTTGATGTTTTACTGCTAATGGTTCAATAATATCAGTTGATTGTAAGTTTCCAACTTTACCTTTCATAACGTCGATTCCTGTCCATTTTTCACCTTTGATTTGTTTTGCACGTAAGTGTGTAAGAGTGTCAATTGGATCCATTCCTGCATTTTCAGATAATGCTAAAGGAATTGCTTCTAAGGCTTCAGCGAATTTTTCAGCAGCTAGTTGTTCACGTCCTTGGAGTGATTTAGCCCAGCTTCTAATTTTAGTTGCTGCAAATGTTTCTGGTGCACCACCACCTGCTACAACAGATGGTAATTCCATTACATCTCTTACAACCATTAGTGAATCATGAACTGAACGTTCTACTTCATCTACAACTCTTTGTGAGCCAGCACGAAGTAGTAATGTTACAGATTTTGGATGTTTGCAACCTTCAACGAAAACCCATTTGTCTTCTTCAACTTTCTTTTCTTGTATTGAAGATGCTGAACCCAAATCTCTTTCAAATAAATCATCTAGATTAGTTACAATTCTTGCGCCTGTTGCTTTTGCAAGTTTTGATAAATCGCTTTCTTTTACACGTCTTACAGCTAAGATTCCTGCTTTTGATAGATAGTGTTGTGCCATGTCATCAATTCCTTTTTGACATAATACTACATTTGCACCTGAACCAATAACTTTGTCAACCATTGTTTTGAGCATTTTATTTTCTTCATCTAAGAATGCTTTCATTTGTTGTGGATTTGAAATGTTAATTTTTGCATCAGTTTCAGTTTTGTTAATTTCTAATGCTGCGTTTAAGAGTGCAATTTTACCTTCTGTAATTTTCTTAGGCATTCCAGAGTGTACGATTTCTTTATCCAAAACAATTCCTTGAATAATTTTTGAATCTTTAATGGAACCGCCTGCTTTCTTTTCTACTTTAATATCATCAATGTCAACAGTGAATTTATCACCACTACTTTCGGCTACGGCTTTTACAGCTTTTACAATCATGTCTGCTAATTGTTCAGAATCTTTTCTAACTAGTTTAGTTTGCATGGATGTTTTTGCAATTTTTAATAAGACTCCATTATCTGTTGGAGAAACTTTGTCTGCAATTTGATCTAAGAACTCTTTTGCTTTTCTTCCTGCCTTTCTGTATCCATCAACGATAATTGTTGGATGTACATCTTGTAAGACAAGTGTTTCAGCATGTTCTAGTAATGCACCAGCTAATACAACTGCAGATGTAGTTCCATCACCTACTTCATTATCAGTAGTTTTTGAAATTTCAACTAGCATTTTTGCTGCTGGATGTTGAACATCAATTTCTTTTAGAATTGTTGCACCATCATTTGTAATTGTAACATCACCTAAAGAATCAACTAGCATCTTATCCATTCCTTTTGGACCTAAACTAGTATGAACAATTTCGGCAATAATTTTGGCAGCGGCAATATTGTTTTTTTGAGCTTCTCTGCCCTTTACCTGACTTGCGTCATCTTTGAGAACTACAACCGGCATGTTGCCTTTTGGAGTTTGTGCTGCCATAGATCAAAACGTCAGATTTCAAAATATATAGCTAGCTTCTTAGATTTTCTAGAAAATTAGAAGAAAGATCGCTGTTCTTAAATTAGGAAAATCGAGTTGAAAATCATGGCTGATTCAAACAAAGAATCGTATGATAAGGTTTTTTCCAGTCTTGAAAAACACCACGAGTGGTTTGAAAATTCAATTCCACTAATTGCTAGTGAAAACATTCCTAGTCCAGCAGTTAGAGAAGCAGTAATGTCAGATTTTGGTAATAGATATGCAGAAGGTTGGCCTGGTGAACGAGTTTATGCTGGATGTACCTACATCGATGAAGTAGAGATTCAATGTATGGAGTTAGCACAAAAATTATTCAAAGCCGAATTTGCAGATGTTAGAAGTGTTTCAGGAGTTGTTGCAAACTTGGCAATTTATTCTGCTTATTCAAATCCAGGTGATGTAATGATTGCATCATCAATTCCTGCTGGAGGTCACATATCACATGGAAAGAAAGAACATTCAGGAACTGCAGGATTAGTACATGGATTAGATATTGAGTTCTTTGCTTTTGATCCAGAAGAAATGACATTAGATGTTGATAAAACAAAAGCTAAAGTTGAAGATTTGAAATCACAAGGAAAATTACCAAAAATTGCAATGTTTGGCGGTTCAGTGTTTTTGTTTCCACATCCAGTAAAAGAGTTAGCAGAATTTCTAAAGGGACATGGAATGCACATTAATTATGATGCAGCACATGTTGCAGGATTAATTGCAGGTGGAAAGTTCCAAGACCCACTCAGAGAAGGAACAGATACAATGACTATGAGTACACACAAAACTTTGTTTGGTCCACAAGGAGGATTAGTAATAGGATCTGAAGAACATGCAGAGCCAATTAAAAAAGCAATGTTCCCAGGATTAACAAGTAGCCATCACATTCATCACATGGGTGCAAAAGCTGTTGCATTTGCAGAAGCGTTAGAATTTGGAAAAGATTATGCAGAACAGACAATCAGGAATGCAAAAGTGTTAGCTTCAGAATTAAACAATTTAGGATTCAAAGTATTAGGTGAAAAGAGAGGTTACACAGAATCACATCAAACAGTTGTTAACGTTTTAGATTATGGTGATGGTGGAACAATTGAAGCTGATTTAGAAAAAGCAAACATCATCGTGAACCGTCAGTTAATTCCTGGAGATTTGAAAGCAAATCGTCACTATATGCACCCAGGTGGAATTCGTTTGGGAACATCGGAGATTACTCGTCTAGGTATGAAAGAGTCCGAAATGAAAGAAATTGCATCTTTGTTAAAACAAGTTGTTGTTGATAAAAAAGATGCAGGAGAAATTGCAGCTCGTGTTAAAGAATTCAAAACAGATTTCAAAAAGACACAGTATTGTTTTGATAACAAACTTGGTGCCTACGAATACGTAAAATTACGTTAATTTACAAAATCAGTTAACAATTGTTGTGAACCGTCTCCTTTTCCAAAGAGTAGTTCAATTTCATCTGATAACGTCATGATTCTTCCTTTTAGATATGGGTCTACATCATATTTTGTGACTAGTTTCTTTGCTAATGGAAGATATTTCTCAATTGATGGTCTGGTAATTGTTTGTAATAATTTGTGACCGCAAGTACATTTTTGAAGTAACGGCATTCGTCTATACTTTGCACCACATGCAGTACAACGGAATTTTTGTTTTGCATATGCGCGAATGTTTCCCATAATATCAGGTATGAGATGCGTCTGAATCAAATATGAAACAATATCTCTTGTTTCAACAGCATTTATGATGTCTGCATTTCTAATTTGTAAGTCAAGCTTGTCAACCATTGATTCAAGTGTTGAATATGCACTGCGTGGTTTTGATGAAGTTAGAGTTGTTGTTTCATGTGTAAAGAAATGATCATAAAAGATGTTTTCATCACCTGAATTTTTTCTCATTGCTAGTGTTTCAATCGAAGAGATTACTCCTGATTTTTCATGATTATAACTTGATTCATAAAATTCGAGTGGAAATATTTTTGCAACCTCAAAGTTGTGTGCTTGAGTTTGTGCCTCATGTGGTAAAACAATTGGTTGAATTAAGAGAGGTGCATCCATTAATCCTCCAATTTTATCAGATAGGAACTGTCTTGAAAAGTTCAGTAATGCATCAAGTAAGAGCATAACAGAATCTGCATCACCATCTGCATCTCTTCGTTTTGCCGAGTGCCAGATAGGACTAGCAAAACAGACGTGAGTTTTGGTATAACCAATCAATCTACCAGTGATTCCAACTGATGTGTGTGGTGCAAGACCAATTACTAGATGACCTAATAGATCCTGTGTATTTTTCAGATTGTAAAATGATTGTTTGCCAAAAAATTTCTGTAATTCAAAATCAATGTATTTTGAAACATTCACAAGATATTCTGCACTCTCCAAGGGAATAATCACATCTTGCATCTTCAATTCAATTAATTGCTCATCATTTGTGATTGGATTTCCGTTTACATCTTTTTCATATCCTAGATTTTTGATTTGATCAACTGTAGTTCCAATCCAGGAAAGTTTGAAGTGTGTTAAAGGCGAGTTTGTTGCATCAAATCTAACGGTACCATCTTTGAATACAGATAATCCAAAGTTTTGTCTGATCAGTCCTTTTTCTAGTGGTTCAGGAATTTTTTCTTGGTTGATTAGCTGTTCTACGCCTTTAAACGGTGATTTTGCGCGTATTCCGAGTTTTTCTTGTGCCGAAATCAGACTCTGTTTGAGTGGAAATTGTTTGTAAGAAAATCCATTTGCGTCACGCTTACATTTTTCACAATGTGGTGTTTCTAATTCATCTTTACAAATTCTACAGACATAATATTTTGTAGTTTTGTTACCACATTTTGCACAAAGTATTCCAATTGATGGAATGTTACAATTGTTACAACGTCTATTATTCAGATTTGAGAAAAATGATTCAGATTTTACTGATGCTTTTAGAATATCACGAGTCATCCCTCCTTTTTCTGCAACAGGAAATAGAACATGAACTGGTGGTTTCATTAAACGAGGAGCCGCTTTTTCAGGTCTACCAATTCTAACGCCAATTGATGTTGAAAATTTATTTTTTATTTCAATTTTAGTACTTTTTGTTAATAATTCCAAGACAGAATCAGAACTATCAAAATCTAAAGTGGTACCAAAAACTAAATGATCTAAGATTTGAACGTCTATTCCAGATATGATGATTTTATCCTCTGTAACTTTGTGTGGGATTCCTAAATTTTCGAGAATTTGTTTTTTTGAAATTTCATAATGAATTTCATTTTCTGATTTCAAAACTGGATTTGAAATTTCTTTAAGATCATCTATTGTTATGAAATCCCAGTAATAGAGAAATTTTGGGTGTAGAGGAATTTTCAGTTCTTTTGAGAGTAAAATAGCTTCGACAAACGTTGGAGTCTTTGTTAGAAATTCGAGTCGAGTGTCATTTTTAGAAAGTTTAGCCTTAAGATATTCGGTCCAGACCTCTTCTACCATTGGTGTTGGAATTAATTCTGCATTGTTTTCTAGAAAATCACCAAACGTGATTAGAATGTCACCCAGATGTAGAATCTTTTCAATATCATGTTTGATCTGAATTCCATGTTCTGTGTCTTGAATTTTGACTACTTCGCCCCCTTTCAGCCTGACAATAGGTGTTTCAAGTGAATCAACAAACGCTACAGTTGCACCCTTGCTAGGTTTGTCTAATTTGATTTGTGTCCCCACAGCAATGGTATGATCTAAAATTTCAGCAATAACTGGATGCAGACCTACACTTGCAAAGCCTGTATTACAGGCACGGCCATATCTGAGCCTAAATCCTCCAATCTTGTTAGGCATGGATAAAACGGATCTGCCTGTGATAACCTCTTTCATGCGTTTTTCAGATGCGTCATCACCAGATTCTCCTTTTTGGACAGCGCCCTGGATTTCATGCAACCACTCCCATCCTTCTAGATTGTATTGTTCAATTCGTTTCAGCAGTTTTTTTGATCTTCCAATTAATCCATCATTTAGTACACGAAGTGCACCACCTCTTACTCGGTCAGTTTTAATCCTAGTCATGCTACGGTGATTAACTACTTCATAAGGGTCTGTTCCTTCTCCTTCAAGTTCGACAGGTAAATGCGAGATTACGGTTTTGATATCATCATCAGAAACATGAAATTGAAAACTTTGCTTTGCTTCAATTTCATAGATTCGTAGCTCTTCTACAAATCGTCCAGTTTCATCATCAAAACAATCGGCTTGATATTTTTCGAGTCCAACTGCACGTCTCACATGATCAGCAATTAACATGGTAACTGCAGATTCTGTTCCTCCTGCAGATCTCATTGGTCCTGCAATTGCCACAGAAAGATATTCAGAACCATCCTTGTTATTTTTAATTTTGATTTCACTAATTCCTTGTAATGGAGCAATTGTCACACCTTCAGTTACAATGGCTAATCCAACTCGAACTGCGTGATCTAATCTATCTTCTAAACTTGCATCTGGAGATTGATACTTTCCTAATGCAATCTCCTTTGACATTATTAGAGCAGCATTTTCCTTTCCAGTTTTATCTAATAACTCACGAAGAGGCGTGGCAATATCAATATCATGCATTTTAGCTACTCGTTCGGCTAAATCAAATGCGATTTTCGGCTCTATGATACCAGATGAGTCTAAAAGCGTCGATTTGGCATCTGCTGCGGTTTCAAATTCTTTGTAGACCTGTTTTGATAATTCTTCATAATATTCTGAATAACTTTGAGGAATATTGATTTCTTTAACATAATTTGCTGAAGTAGACATGTAGAAGGTTAGTTTTTGATGGCTTTGGCTATTTCGGTTAGTTTTTCCAAGTTCTCACTATCCTCAAGAAGGGTTCCAATTACCAAAGCATCGGCTCCAGCATCTGTCAGAGCCTTTGCGGTCTGTGCATCACGAATACCTCCACCTACGATTAGAAATCCCTGGAAAACCTTTCTCACAGTTGCAATCATTTCAGGAGTCACGTTGGTCTTTGCGCCTGAGCCTGCCTCTAGATAGACAAATCTCATACCAAAGAATTGGGCTGCTAGAGAGTATGCAGCTGCGATTTTCGGCTTATCAAATGGTATTCCTCTAACATTACCTACAAACCACGCAGATGTTCCCTCACCTATCACCAAATATGATGTTGGGAGAGGTTCTAAGCCGAATTTGAGGACGTTTGGAGCACCAAGGGCCTGTGCCTGTGTAATGTAATATGGATTCTCAGAGTTCATTAAGGAACTAAACAGTATAGCATCTGCCTGTGGTACAACACCAGTAATGTTGCCTGGAAATAGAATAATTGGGATATTTACTGCATTTTTGAGGTTTTTGACCACTTCGGCCATCTCCATCTGATCAGTTGCAGATGAGCCACCTACCAGTATTGATGCTGCGCCTATTTCTTCAACATTTTTGGCTAGTTTTACAGCAGAATCTATCTGAGATACCTCTGAATCAATTAATACGAATAACAATGGTGACTTTTTACGCTCAGAAATGAGTAATTCTTCGACTTTTCCGGTCATGCTTCACGTTTAATGATGACCCTTTAAGTTTTATTCAAGTATCGGTATACAGATTTGTATAGCTATGAGTAACCCTAGTAATTCAAATTTTTCTAATATTTTGAGAGAAATCATCAAAAAATCATTATTTACAGAGAGACAAATTGAAATTATTTTAAAATCAAAGAATCTTTCTGATGTCGAATTTACTATGAGTAAAGGTGCCTATTACAGGCAGGTTTCTCAGTCCAGGGACAAGCTTTCAGGCTTGTATTATTCATTCATAGTTTTAGGCATACTAGGTGTGGTTTTGCCTGATGATATTGATGTAATATCACAACTCTCCGAACGAATGAGTGTGATAAAAGACGGTGATGTTTTCCCTGAGAAGGAGCAAGAAATCATTAGTGTGATAGAACGTGTAGTCACACAGACCACAGCAATGTGATTTCATGCCTAGAATGGATTGTTGTGTGGTGTTTGTGTGATGGAGTTTTGGTTAGTCTAAGTGTGAATTAATGTTGTCCAATCACGATAAATCACAAATTCCTCATGATATGTCATGATAGTTGAGATACCTGACCTTGATGTGATATTCGGGTTAGTTTTGGCCTTCATAGGTGGGTTAGTTACATTGTTTGTCTATTCTAGATTAAAGTCTATTTCAGCCTCTAATGACCAAACAAAGGCAGATTCAGAGCGTTTAGAGTTCTATGAAAGACAGTTAATTGATCTAAAAATCAAATTAGATGCAATAAACCTAGATAATCTTAGTTTTTCTCAAGAAATTCCACAAAATATTGTAAGAAATGAGGAAAAACCGGTACAAGTTGTGCCTGAGCAAGTACCAAATCCGCCTAGAGTGGAAAGAGCACCAAATATGAGTAGTGATAATATTGTTGAGGCGGTATTGAGACTAATCACAGACAGGTCACGCACATCACGTGATATACAAATCACACTTGGTAAGAGTAGAGAGCATATTTCTAGAACAATGAAGAAAATGACTGATGATGGTTTGGTCCAAAGAAACACCAATGCCAAGCCATACAGCTACTCAATTACCCAAAATGGCCTTTCCAGGTTGTCTGGAACTAGTCAAACTGCCCAAACTATAGCCCCACAAACCTCCTAACTGGGAATTTTAAGAGATTTTTAACTTTGTTGAATTGTGTTTGAAATGTTGGTTTTTTGGGGGTTTACTCATATTTTTTGTTATAATTTACTATAAAATCAAATTAATTATTTATGAATATTGTTTTATTATAATTTATGATATGAGGAGGGAAATGAGAAGGAAATAATCAAAAAACAGAGGCAATATGCCATTATTTGGGGGGGGTAATTTTAGAGATGTTTGGATAAATTAAGATTATTTCCTTAAAATTGGTAGTTTGTAAGGAGAGAAAACATAATGTTTTTAATGATTTGTGTCATATATGGGTCATGAGTAGCACAAATAATAATCAAAAATGGAAGACAGTTAAGGTTCCAAAAGGACTTTCAGAGAGAATTGATGAGTTTGTGAAAAGCCAGGAGGCCTATAGGCTTGGGTTAACATCCAATTCACAAGTCGTAGCATATGCAATTCGGCAGTTATTACAAGAAGATTATGAGATTGATGAAATAAAATCAGAGATCCGTAAGGCTTTATCAAAAGTTGATGAAACTGGTTCTACTGAACATGAACCTATACAGTGAAATTTAATTTTCTGAGAGTTTTGGGGTGGTATTTGTGAGTTTTAATGTGTGATAAGCCCATTCTCTGCCTTTTTTGGCTCTTTCAACCTTGTTTTTAGAGGTGAATCTAGCCAAATATGTCGAAATGACGCTAAGTTTGATTGGTTCGTTGAACTCGTCTTCATATTTCTCTAATATCTCAGAAGATGTGAACTTACCAGTTGGGTAATACTTGTCTACAATATGCCAGATTTTACCTCCAACTGACTCTACACCAGGGTTGTTTGCAGGCTCTTCAATATTCATCAAGTCTAGTAAATCGAAAATTTTGAGGACTTTATCACGATTAATGTTGCCTTCCAAATTGAACTTGTACTTGGCTCCATCCTTATCCTCTAGATCTATTCTAATTCTTTTTCCTGCCATTCAGATCAATAAGGATCCAACCTTAACTCATCAACTGATCTTCTGAGATTTGTTAACTAACAGGTTTGTTAACATTGACTGCCTAGCCCACGCCTGAGGGTATTTTTGTTATTAACAAAATCTAAATTATTACCTCTCATTATTAGTGATATTTCACGCCTAGACTGGAAATAAAGGGGTGGTTTTACGATATTAACAATGTTAACAACCATCTTCACGCCTAGACTGGAAATTAGGGGGTAAAATGGCCTTCTTTTCGCTTTTCTTAACATATCCTTAACACTTGTTAACTGCCCTTGGAGATATTGTTTTTTCCCTAAATTCCCCTCACAAATTTTAATTTTTTATGAATCCCACACACCTATCTTTCCAGTGTTTCCTTTTCTAATTTTTTTAAAATGAGAAATCATATCTATACTAATTTTATTTTATTACATTATTCATTTTCATTTGTCATTAGAAATGAAGGTGTCTGGGAGCGATCCTATCGATCTGAGAAGAGTCAACAAGAACGATCAGTCTTGTGAAGTTTTTCAAAAAGATCAGTTGAACTGTTGTTTTGAAATACTATATGATCTCAACATGAGTGCTACTACTATCGATCCAATTGACCGTCTTTTAGATGCAGCCCAAAACGGCAAAACCCTAATCAAGAATAGAGACGTGCTTCACTTCACCTTCATGCCTAATCAGATCCTTCACAGGGACCCAGAGCAGGAGAAAATCACACAATCATTATTACCAATTTTAATGGAATCAAGACCATCTAACTTACTGGTGTATGGCAAGCCTGGAACAGGCAAGACACTAGTAATCAAAAAAGTACTCTCAAAAATCCAAAAAAGGGTTGAAGAGGGATCATTTCCAATTAAACTGGCATACACAAACGCAAAACAGGAGACCACACTATACGGGCTCCTAGTCTCATTTGGTAGACAACTAGGTCTAGGCAGCCAGAAAACCAACGATGAGAAAATGTGGCTTCCAAGTACAGGATTATCCATTAGTGAAGTCTTTAACAGAATTATCTACGTTCTAGACAAAAATGAGACAAATGCCGTTTTCGTTATTGATGAAATTGATTACTTGGCAGAATTAATCCAAAAAACAGGCAAAGACGTGCTATACCAAATTACCAGAGCAAACGAGCGATTAACTACAGGCTCACTTACATTAATTGGCGTATCAAACGACCTCACCTTCAAAGAAAGGTTAGATCCACGAGTCATCAGCACCCTTAGCGAAGAAGAGGTAATCTTCACAAATTACAACCTACCACAAATCAAAGAGATATTGGATGCTCGTATTGAGGTGGCCTTTGATCAGGGTATAGTCTCAGAAGCAGCCTTGAACCTATGTTCTGCTATGGCTGGAAGAGAATCAGGAGATGCTAGACGTGCACTTGACCTTCTAAGAGTAGCAGCCGAGATTGCTGAAAGAAGCCAGGTACCAACTGTCACAGAAGAACACATCAGAATGGCAGCTGAAAAGATTGAAGAGAATAAAGAGGTCGTAGCACTTCGCTCTTACCCATTACATGAAAAATTACTAATTTTAGCAATAATGAAATCATCAGAGATTTCCACAGGCGAGGTTTATTCTACCTACAAAAACCTCTGTAAAGATATTCGCCAAAAAGAGCTTACTCAAAGAAGGGTTACTCAAATGCTCAGTGAGATTGAGATGTCAGGGATTATCACTGGCAGAATCGTACACCAAGGCACACATGGAAATACCAAAAAATACAGAATTACAGTCTCACCAGATATGGTAAAAACCACCTTCAAAGATGAGATGATTTTAGAAGATATTCTCTAACTTAGTGGTGCAGGTTCTGCATGTTTTGGTTCGATAAAATCTGATTCTTCAACACGAAAGTCCTTTTGGAAAACCTTCATTGTTTGTAGATTCACTATAATGGCCATTCCTGGGGTAGGAGTAATTCCCACACTTTCCTGAAAATCTGTCTGTCTTTGCCAAGCCCCAGAGTTGACTATGAGTACACCTTTGTACATATCTAAACCCACGAAATGAACGTGTCCAGAATGGAAAATATCTGGAATATCATCAATAACCATCATATCTTCAGTTTCAGGGGCAATTGGGGTTCTACTTCCATAAATTGGGCTCATGTGTCTTGCCTTTAGAAAATGTCTCATTACTGCAGCTGGCTTGTCATAACTGACGCCAGGTGTAGTTCTAACCACATCATCAATAGACTGACCATGATACATCAAAACCTTAACTCCGTTTAATGAGACCATTGATGGATTTCCTAGCATAAAGAAATTCTCTCTGTCCCATAATTCTGAATTGTACATCTTTGGGATTGCTGGTTGTGGAAGAGCCTTTCTTCCGGCATCATGGTTTCCAGATATGAGGAATACTTTGATGTGTTTTGGGATCTTATCTAAAACCTCAAATGTTTTTTGTAATTGTCCTTCTGTTGTTGTTTGATTTAGTACATTTTCTTGACCTGGGAAAACCCCCACTCCATCAATCAAATCTCCTCCAATTACAACAAATCTGATTTTTCGAGCAATAGGGTCTGCACTTGAAATCCAGTTGATAAATTCTAATAATTCTTCTTCCATGAAGAATTTACTTCCTACGTGTAAATCCGATAGGAATACAGCATATGTCTCAGTTTTTGAGCGGTTTGTAGCATGCTCTGGAATGTCTGGTAATAGAATCTCTTTTGCAAAAAACCCTCCATTTTTGGCTGGAATTATCTTAAACATCACAAACTGGTCCATTAGTAACGTATCTGCACCATCTTTCAAATCACCTTCAAACACTACTATCTCCATAGAGCCTGTAGGATCTTCAAGTGTGATTTTTGTAATATTTCTATCAGATTTTCTATCAGAAACCAATCCCCAGACATACAAATCATCATTAGTTTTTGTAATTGATTTTACAGATTCTATATCTCTGATCTTTTTTGATTCTGGCCTATCTGACATTATCTGTTTTAATTTTGCAAATCTGCTAGCAAATAATGCCCCATATCCTTCAACTCCTTCTGCTGAGGTAATCTTACTAGTTGGGTCTGATAATATTTCAAATTCTACCTGATGTTCTACATCATCTTTTATTCCTAGATAAATTTCAAAATCTTCTTCATTTATCAAAAACTGCTTTTGTTTTGTCTTTTCTTTGACTACGTCTTTGATGATTTGAGCTAATTCTTTAACATTAATTTTATGTAAAATTTCTAATGCATTTGGGTGAATCTGAAATCCCTTATTCAATGCATATGATACAGCTGAGGAAATTTCTTCGTCCATTCCAAATATTGATTAGAGTTTTAATTAAATCTGTTTTACGACAAAACCTCAAATATAGATCGATTAAACGTGCACCATGTTAACAATGAATAGAATAATCTTATTTTTCATATTTACTGCAATTTTCACAGTTGTTTATGGAACATCTGCTGTAACAAGTGAACCTACTGAAGAAGAAATTGAAGAAGTAATGAGCTTCTTTGAAGAAATTGTTGATACGATAGATGGAATTGGCATATTTACACACAACACAACCATTGCATTACCTATGTTCATTCCTGGATTTGGTGTTGTATGGGGTTTATTCTCTGCTTATTCAACAGGATTTGCATATTCAGCAATAGCTGCAGCAAATACCGACTTAGCACAACTAAATCCTCTGGCAATTCTTTTGACACCATTTGGATTGATGGAGATGGCATCATATTCACTTGCAATGTCACGTAGTACATTACTTGCAAAAGATGTTTTCCAAAAAAATTGGAATCAAATTAAAACCGATAAACTGATCATTTCTATTGAAATTGGTATTGTTGTTACATTATTGTTGATCGGTGGCATTGTTGAAATGTGGATGATAGAAACAGCACAAGGCATGGAAGGATAGTATAAAATACTCACAATATTGAGAATTGACATGCCAAGCATGAAATGTGTAACTTGTGGAATTGGATTTTTCTCTGCAGATGGAGGAAACAAATGTTCCAAATGTAGGCCAAGCCAACCTCAAGGTACTGAGACTCATAGTGGATGCGGTTGTGGCGGACACGATTGCTAAATCTTCTTTTTATCTAACCAAACAACATTTTTAATTACAACAAATCTCATAAAATTTGCTTTGATACAAGGTAAAGTTGTAGTAATTACTGGCGGTTCTAGCGGAATTGGGTATTCAACTGCTAAAGCACTTGCAAAAAAAGGTGCAAAGATTGTTGCCGGTGCAAGAAGATTAGATAGATTAGAAACATTACAAAAAGAAATCACTGACGATGGTGGAGAAATTACTATCTGTGAAACAGATGTAACCAAAAAATCTGATTGTGATAATCTAGTAAAACAAGCAATTGACAAATACGGAACAGTTGATGTTTTGATAAATAACGCAGGATTAATGCCTCTTAGTTTTGTTAAATCTCTAAAGATTGATGAATGGGACAGAATGGTAGATGTAAACATCAAAGGTGTGCTATATTGTACCGCTGCAGCAGTTCCAACAATGATTGAGAAAAAATCAGGTCATATTGTAAATATTTCATCAGTTGCAGGACGAGTCGTGTTCCCAGCCGGAAGCGTTTATTGTGCTACAAAATTTGCTGTAGCTGCATTTACAGAGGGATTAAGGCAAGAACTTTCTGTAAGAAAAAATATTCGAGTTACTAGCATTGAACCTGGCGTTGTACAAACTGAGTTAACTAATACAATTACAGAAAAATCATTAGAAGCATTTGTAGAAAAACACAAAGAAATGGAAGGCCTAAAGGCCGAAGATATCTCAAATGCAATTGTCTTTGCATTAGAGGCCCCAAATCATGTTAATGTGAATGAAATTCTAATAAGACCAACTGCACAAGAAGTATAATTATTCGGATTTAGTCTCTTTTTCTCTATTCATATGTCCTAGTAGAGCTTTGATTTCTTTTCCCATGTTGTTTGAGTCTTTTTGTAAATCTAATTTTTCTGTAATTGTATCTTTTAGTTGTAAATTTTCTAATTCAATTCGTCTTTTTTCAACGCAATGTAGGTGATCACCATCAGTCGCAGACACTTTTTTGCAAATTGAACATGTTCCCATATAGGACCTAATTTGAACCACGATTTATTTTTTTTTGTTTTTTGAAACAGTTTCTAATCTTAAACCACCTGTGAGATTTTCAAAATTTTCTAATGTTGGGTCTTTTTTGTACGTTCTGATTAATTCAATAATTTTCTTCTTTGTTGGGATTTTGATCTTTTTCTGAATAATTTTTGCTAGTCCTGTGCCTATGAAAATTGCTTGTGTGGCTCCTGTAACATTTGATGGTTTTCTGTTAATGCTTGAGCTCTCAAAATCAATTATTGTATTTCTTTTTTTATTAACTATTACATGTTTGTCTATTGTGCTTAGTTCTCCATGATCCAATCCTGCATCATCTAAAACATAACATTCTCTTAATACATTATTTACAACATTACGTATCTCTTTTGCTTTAGTTTGAGATTTCTGTACCCAATCAATAATTTTTTCGCCTTCAATGTATTCCATAATCAAAAAATTTTTTGAATTTTTAATAAATTTTGGACCAACATCTAATTTGTTTGCAATTTTAAGTAATTTAGCTTCGTTTGTCATATTTTTTCTTGGTGAATCAGTTCTTCTAATTTTTAATGCTAAAATCTTGTTATTTTTTTTTGCAAGAACAACCATACCCACATAACCTTTTCCAAGTATGTGACATTTTTCAATTTGTAATGGTCCTGTAAATGAAACATGAGTGATTCCTAATTTTTTTAATTCTTTTAGACGTTTTTCAATTTCCGATTCTTTTATTTTTGGGAAACAAAGAATTTTCTTGTAAGGTTCTTTTTTGAATGCACTAATTGGCTGAAAACGTTGTGTCATCTGTAGTTATCAGTTTTGAAATGCTCTTTTTAACGGATTTGTTTTGTTTATCTTTTCCATTGTTAATTTTAAACCCAGTTTTGAAATCTGCTCTCAATCCTTTTGGGATTCCAGAT
The DNA here is from genome assembly GCA_902511735.1 of uncultured marine group I thaumarchaeote. GTDB lineage: Archaea > Thermoproteota > Nitrososphaeria > Nitrososphaerales > Nitrosopumilaceae > Nitrosopelagicus. The sequence continues at coordinate 36,506 of CABXGK010000001.1, read as the reverse complement.
TCACCAAGGTGATTTTTTATTAAATCAGTTAGGTATGTTTTTGCATTTTCATATCTTCTAGTTTGTAATGTTTGTAACTTTCCTTCGTTATCTGCCCACATTAATTTAGATTTTTTAGAATTTACCTGAATGAATTTTGTTGAAAAATCACTAGAAAATACATATGGTCCACTTCTAATTTCATTTTTTGAAATAGTTAATGATTCTAACAGGAATAACAAACTAGCTTTAGTTTCATCAAATGCAACAGCATCACTTCTTAGTACATTAAATCCCTCTTTAATCATTTGAGATTCAATAGAGCTTGCGGCTCTTTTTATCTGTCCATAAATTATATCGTCACTTCTTTTTTTGTATTTGAAATTTACAACCAATGTATTTTTTGCCAATTCTACAGGAATTCTATCCTTTGATTTTTCTTTAAAGTAAGAGATAGAACTTTTCTTTAAGAAATTTCTAGCAATTAAAATAAAATTTGTAACATTTTGAATTGATATTGCAGCACCAAGGTTTCTGTTCCTGTCTATTGGGTCAATAATGACTAAAGGTGATTCAAATTTCCTAGGAGATTCGCCTATCATCTCATTATTTTTCAATTTTGACATCTTTTTTAGTACATTTTCAAAACTTCCCAAATAATAGACTAGGACTTCACAAACATATCCGCTAAATCCTTGCTTTGCAATTTCTGCACCATACATTCCATTAATTTTCAAAAAACATTTCAAAATTCTAACATCATCTTTCATCGAACCCGTTAATTTTTCGCTCATAAACTCTGTATGAAATGTTGATCTATCTGCTGCACTTTTCCATTCTCCTTTTTTAATATCGTAACATGGTACAACATTTACTCCAACACCATTAATATCAGCTTCAACAAATGGGTGTTCAGAATATCTTACATACGGTTTGAATTTTTTTAAAGAATCAAATCCAATTTTTTTACCTATAGTTTCAAAATTTTTCTCAGATGTTGTTTTTTTAAACTTGACAAAAATATCTATGTCAAGTTTTTCTGGGGTCCAAGTTTCTTTTGCATAAGAACCACCAAAATGTACAGATACAACTGCTTTTTGTTTTTCAGCTTCTCTATTTACTAAACTAAAAACTTGGTTTGCAATTTTATCTATTTTTTTTCGTTGAGTATTATTTGGAATTGCTATTTGTTTTGATTTTTTTATAACATCACTTTTCATTTTGCATTAACCTCCAGTAAATCTGAATATTCTGGTCCCTTTGGGCTTAAAACACTTTTTTTTAATTTAATTTTTGATATTGTCTCCGTACCAAACTCTTCAGCCTCAAAATCTTTCATAATTGCTGAAATATCGCCAATTTTCTTTCTTATTCTAAAAATTGTCAAGTGAGGTTTGAATTTTTTCTCTTTTTCAAAACCTAATGTGGTTAATTTTGTTCCTATTTCTTTTGCTAATTCTGTAAGTTTTTCTGCACCATTTTTTTCAATTCCAACCCAAACCACCCTTGGATTTTTGAAATTTGGAAATCCACCCATACCTTTCAATGATATTTTAAATCCTGAAAAATCTATTTCATTCAAAACATCTTTTACTTGTTCACATTTTTCTTCATCAATTTCACCTAAGAACTGTAATGTAAAATGAATCTGATCAACTCTAGTAGCTTTTGCATCAATCTTTATTTTTTCTTGAAATGTTTGAATTTTCTTCAAAATTTCTCTTTTAGAAATTTCTACTGCAACAAATGTTCTCATAAAAAATAAAATATTAGTAATTATTTATCGCTACCTTCATAGACTAGTCATTCAAAAATAATCTGTGTCAAAATTAGTTGTATGTCTAACTGGTATGCCTGGTGCTGGAAAATCAACGATTGTTTCAAAATTAAAAGAAGAAGGATATGAAACTTTTAGTCTTGGTGATGGTGTTAGAGCCGAAGCTAAAAGACAGAATTTAGAACCTACTGGAGAAAATTTAGGAAAACTAATGTTAGAATTACGTGAAAAAAATGGCCCTGGTGCAGTTGCCGAATTAATTAAAGAACCAATTCAAAACTCAACTCATGAAATAATAATTATCGATGGTATACGTTCAATCCATGAAATTAATGTTCTAAAAGAGACTGGAAATGTAAAACTCTTAGCAGTACATGCGTCATCAGACACTAGATTCAACTTTTTAAGTGAACGTAAGAGATCTGATGATCCACTAACAAGAGAAAAATTTCAAGAACGTGATAATCGAGAAATTGGTATTGGATTAGAAGAAATCATTGGTCTTGCCGATGAATCCATAGAAAATAACAATGTAACAATTGATGAAATGGTATCTGATGCAATCAAAATTTTCCAAAAGTGGATAGAATAATGAATCAAAAAACAACGATCCAAATCTTTTGTTCAATTAATCCTTCTGAAGATCCTGATAAAGTAAAAACAGCAGTGAATAATATTTTTCCTGATGTAGAATTAGAAACATCTGATACAGAAATTAGTGGGAAAACAAATAATTTTTCAGTTTTATCTCAAATTTCAAAATCAATCCATGAAAAAAATGTCAAAAATACCTATCAACGCATTCTTAAAAAAAACAATGATGGAGAATCCACATGGTTTTATCTCAATAAACAAGCTGCATTTGTAAATACCGTGGCACTATGTAGTGAAGCAAATGAATCATCTTTAGGCCCAATTAAGATAATTTTACGCTCAAATAACATAGAACAAGTAATTGATTCTGTCACAAACTAGCTATTTCTATCCATTTTGAGAGCTTTTTTTTAGCTCAGTTATGAAAAATCGATTTTTACAGTATTTGTCATGAAGATACAATTAGCAATAATTGGTGCAGTATTGGTAGCTGGTGGAATCTTATTCTTACCTGAAACAGTAAGCCAATTTCCTGCTGGTACAATGATTCTTGATGCATTAGTTGCAGATGCTACTAACATTAAGGAATACAATCAACATACAAGTCAAGTAGGTGATACATTGTATGATGTTGGATTAAAGGCTGGAGATACAGTAGTTGATGTTGCAGGTCAAGTTGAAAACACCATTGATGAAACAGAACTTCCTGAAATTGATTTACTAAAATTTGATGAGTAATCTAAACATCGATTTCAAGTAGATCTTTTGCAGCTATAACTGATTCGTGTGTCTGTTTTGCTTCATTAACTAAAACAGAGTCATCACTATATCTTGCTGAAAAATGAGTTAAAATGAGATTTTTTACATTTGCATTTTTTGCTAATTCTGCTGCCTCTTTTGCAGTCGAATGATTAGTTTCAATTGCTCTATCTTTTAGTTCATATGCAAATGTACAATCAAAACTCAAATAATCACTATTTTTGAAAAAGTTTTGTAATTTTTCAGTAGGACGTGTATCTCCTGAAATACCGATTTTTTTACCCGGTCTTTTCTCTCCTGTAACTTGTGATGAATCAATATTTCTTCCATCAACATTTATGGAATTTCCATTTTGTAATTCTTGCCACAATTTACCTTCCGGTATTCCTAATTCCTTTGCTTTTTCTGGGTAAAACACCCCAGCTCTTTCATTTTCTTCAAAACAATATGAATAAGCAGGAATTCCATGTTGTGCTTCACAACAATTTATTTCATAATCTTTTGCTTTTACAACACTACCTTCATTGACAATTGTAATGAAAACAGGAAATGGTAATCCAAAATTCAATACTTTGATATTTGCTGTAATGAATTCTTCGATTCCTGCAGGTCCATAAATCTCAACTCCTTCTGTTCTTTTTTGTAATGACATTGTTTGTAAAATACCTAAAATGCCTAAACAATGATCACCGTGAAGATGAGTAACAAATAGTTTCATCTTTTTATTCCATGGTAACCCTGCTTTCAGATATGCAACTTGTGCTCCTTCTCCTGCATCAAACATCAAAACCTCGTTTTCACGAACAAGGCAAATGCATGTTAGAGAGCGTTCCGGCGTTGGAGCAGCAGCAGATGTTCCAAGATAAACTATTTTCATAATATTATTTTCATCTCAATGCATCAGAAATAACCTTTGATACATCCACTTTGGCAGATTCGCCAGGTATGGTATTTGTGCTAATTATTTGAGAAACACCAGCATTTTTGATCTTTTTTGCAGCTTCATTGACTAATAATGCATGAGTACATGCAACAAAAACACGTTTACATTTTTGTTTCTTTAAAAATTGAGTTGCTTTAACAATACTTCCGCCAGTACTGATCATATCGTCTACCAGAATTAAATCTCTATTTTGTACGTTAACTTTTCCAGAAAGAATGTTTACCTTACCGGTTTTCCTGTCTCTATGTTTTTTTAGTGCAATAAATTCTGTTTTCAAAAGCTTTGCAAATTTTTCTGCTCTTTCTTTACCTCCTAAATCTGGAGACACAACCAAGGGATCTTTCATCTTCATTTTCTTAAAATGTTTGACTAGAACTTCCATTGCCGAAATATTTTCTGATGAAATTTTTAATTCTTTTAGTGCTAATTTACTATGGATATCTACTGTTAGAACTTTTTTTACACCGGCTGATTTGAGTAACTTTCCAATCACCCCAATAGTAACTATTTCTCCTCCAAGAAATTCTCTATCTTGTCGTGCATATCCCATGTAAGGAATTACTGCATATACTTTTGATGAAAATTTTTGTACTTTTGAAACAATACTCAATAATTCTAAAAGGTTTGAATCAACAGGCGGATAAGTTGATTGAACAACTATTACAATACTTTTTTTTGGAATTTGCTTAATTGTTATTTTACTTTCTCCATCTGGGAATACTTTCTTTTCAGTTTTGATATAAGGTGATTTTAGTTTTTTAGCAATTCTTTTAGCCAGATCTGAAGATGCATCTCCACCAACTATTGTAAATTTTGCCATTAATTCAACGAATCAAAACGGATTCTTAAGTTTTCGTAAGATTGTTTTTCAGTCCAATCTCTTTTCTTTTGTAAAAATAGCTTGCAACTGCAACTATTGTTACTCCTATAATCTGTATTCCGAGCCAATCTAATCCCTGAAATGATACTGTTTCAAACGTAAATGGTGAAAATAATGGAAATTTTGTATCTGAATTAAATGCAACATCTGCTAAGAAAATATCAAATGCAATGTGTGATAAAACCGCGCCAAACGCAACAGCACATATTCTAATGTCTTTTCCTCGTAGAATTACAAAAAATACTACCGATACAATAACTGCAAATGGAATTGAATGACTCATTCTTGAGACTAACTCTATATCTAAAAATTGTAACAAATGATCTGCATCTAAGAAGATTGCAAAACTCCCACCAAGTATGATGTATCTAATACTTAATGTTCCTAATCCAATAACTGCTCCCCAAAAAACATGTCCAAGTACATGCTCGTATGTAACACCACTAACGACAAGTGGATTTCCTATAACAAAAGTAAATTCACTTTCAGGAAATAAAGCTCCAATAATTGAAAATCCCAATGAAACTAAAGCAAAAATTATTGAATTTTTTAAAATGAATTTAATACTGTCTTTCAACATGCGTTCTGATTTTCTCAAACAAATTAATCATTACTATTCATCTCCTGCCTCACCACGACCCAAATCTCCTAATCCATACTCGTCCATTACTTCATTACGCTTGGAATCTAATTGATTAATCTCTTGTTCTTCACGTTTTTCATCACCTTGGTAAACTGTACGTATTGGCCATGGGATTCTAATATCATATTTTTTGAACTCTTCATACATTATTAGACGCATGTCACTTTTTGTTTTGAATTGCGCACCATAATCTCTAACGTAAACCCACATTGAAAAGTCCAAAGCTGAATCATTGAATTTGTCAAATCGTACAACTGGTTGTGTTACATCTACGTGAATGTCTTTATCACATCCACAACTAGGTTTGTTTTCTTCAAGATATGGACATCTATTTTGTCTTACAAGATGTCTTCCTTTTGCATCTCTAGCCTCTATCATAGCACGTTTCCCAACTTTAACTAAAATTGATGTTACTTGTCTAGGATTATTCAAATATGATACACCGACATTTACAACAGCAGGAACAAGTTTGATCTCTTTAGTGTAATTAATTATTTCAGCACTAACTAATTGTCTAGTAGGAATTATTGCAACTGATTCATTTAATCCATGGCGAATGTATGTTACTCTTGGTGTAATTTTATGTACATATCCATTATATCCACTTTGTAATTGTATTCTGTCTCCTTCTTTGACAACTTTGTCTTTTCTGATAAGAATGTAAGAAAAGTAATTTTCTAACGTTTCTTTTAGCGCTAATCCCACACCAAATGCAAGTCCACCTGTCGCAGTAGCTAAAACTATGAGATCAACTTGCCACCAAGAAACTACTCCAATTATCACTCCAACAAAAATGAGAATTGGTAAAACCTGCTTTGCTGATTTTGGAACTCCTTCTTTTTGTTTTCTTGAATGTCCCGGTGGTTTATTTCCAGAAATAATAGGGTCAAAACCAGAATTTCTTTTTTGTTCTCTCCAGATATCTATAGGATAAATCTCCTCAGGAATTACTCCTGGGAATAACTTTCTTCCAGATGAATTATTTCCGCTTGTACAGTAATTGAAGTACTTTTCATATTTTTTACGTTCAGACTTTTTCCATTGTTCAAATGGATTTTTAACATTTTTCTCATAACTTCCAATTGGATTGCCTTGTGATGTACGAAAACTTTCGAGATATTGAATTCCTTGTTCTGTTTGCATATATGCAGTAAACTCTTCATCAGTCAGATCATCTGGTTTTTGTTTTGGTGGAATCCATTTGTATAATTTATGAAAGAAATCCTCTTCATCGTCAGGAAAACCTCTCATTTCTCTCCAAGCTTCAAAATCTTGACGTTCTAAAACAGAGCTATCACGTTTTGTTAGTGCAATTGGAACTAATTGTGAAATTGTATATCCTATAACCAAAATATTTAGTGTGTTTAGCATCTTTGCAAAAACTTCACTTGGTGCAAGCTCTCCTTCTATTTGTATTGCCGCTGATTCTTCATCAAACAATTCAAAAACTTGAATGTACATGTTTACAGATGAAATTAATGCAATTGCCAAAAACGGTAAAATTATTTTTCTTGCAAATCTTGCAACATGTGGTCTTACATGATTGAATTTTTTTGTTTTAATCCAAAATGAAAATTTTCTATATACTACGCTAATTACAATAATTCCAATTATTAATCCAATTACAGCTAGTTGTAATGATACTGAAGATGCGATCAATTGTGATACTGTGTCAAATTGACCCACTGAAATTTCGCTAATTTCTTCTGCCATCTCTAATATTTTTTGAGAATCCTAAACTTAAGTTAGTAGATTTGTCGTCAAGTTTTCAAAAACCTGTCAATTTTTTTCAAAATATGCATTTTCAGGCACAATTTCTTCGTGTATGCCAGATCCTAAAGTTTAACAGAGGATTTATCGTAATTATGAAATGGCTCAAACAACGAATCCACAAGAATCTGTTTGGACTGTTGATTCTTCCCCAGCGATCAAATCTTATACATTATCAAATTTGAGAAAAATCCCACAAATTGAAAAATTCTCAGAAGAGCAAATTTTTGAAATGGAGGTAGTTGCTCATGTTTTACCGTTTAAAGCAAATAATTACGTCATAGAACAATTGATTGATTGGAATAATGTTCCAGGTGACTCGATGTTTAATCTGACATTTCCACAAAAACACATGCTAAAACCAGAACATTATGACATGATGGCCACTGTTTTACGAAATAATCCATCTGGGCAAGAAATCAAAGATATGGCAAATAAAATTAGATTAGAATTAAATCCACACCCTGCAGGTCAAATGGAACTAAATGTTCCAATTCTAAAAGATGGAACCAAACTTTATGGAATGCAGCACAAATACAAAGAAACAACTCTCTTTTTCCCAAGTCAGGGTCAAACATGTCACGCATACTGTAGCTTTTGTTTTAGATGGCCACAATTCGTTGGAATGGATGAAATGAAATTTGCAATGAAAGAAGGAGATGATTTAGCGCAATATGTAAGAGAGCATCCAGAAATTTCAGACATTTTGTTTACTGGAGGAGACCCAATGATTATGCCAGCAAAAATATTTTCCATGTATATTGATAAATTATTAGATGCAGATTTACCAAATCTCAAAACAATTCGAATAGGAACAAAAGCTTTGTCTTATTGGCCATACAAATTTGTCTCTGATAATGATTATCAAGAAACACTTGAAACATTTAGACGAGTTAACAAAAAAGGCGTTCATCTTGCAATCATGGCACATTTCAATCATCTAACAGAATTAAAAACAGGTGCAGTCAAACTTGCAATTAAAAATATTAGAGAAACAGGTGCTCAAATTAGAACACAATCTCCTCTTCTCACAAACATTAACGATGATGCAGATATGTGGGCTGAGATGTGGCAAAAGCAAGTAGAGCTTGGTTGTATTCCTTACTACATGTTTGTTGTAAGAGACACTGGTGCACAACATTACTTTGGAGTATCTTTAGTAAAAGCTCACGAAATTTTCCAACAAGCAATTCAAAAAGTAAGTGGATTAGGAAGAACCGTTAGAGGCCCATCCATGTCAGCTACTCCCGGAAAAGTACAGATTGATGGAGTTGCAGAAGTAAATGGTACCAAAGTGATGGTTTTCAGAATGCTACAAGGAAGAAATCCAGAGTGGGTAAACCGTCCATTCTTTGCAAAATATGATGAAAATGCAATTTGGCTTGATGACCTCAAACCTGCATTTGAAGATAAATTCTTCTTTGAAGACGAACTAAATGAAATCAAAGAACAAAAAATGAAAAACATGAATAGTTAAAATATGGATTTTACAGGTAATATGATATGAGAAAAGAGTTTGTAGTTATGAGAATTGATGCAGCACCAGATGGTGCTCCATATGTTCTAGTTACTCTTTCATTAGCCAAAGATATGGCAGAAGGAAATCCACCTCCAAACCCATCAGCACCAAATGTAATGGGATTTTCCAACATGGATGACATGATGAAAAATCTCAATAAAATGATCTCAGGAGGAGGAATGGGTATGATGGGAGGTGCAGCACCGGGAACAACATCGATAAAACTAGATATGCACGAATACAAACAGCTTGGTTTGTCTGTAGGTGACAAGGTAAATCTAGACATCTCAAAATCAGAAGCCTTAGGCGTATAGATCTCTTTAAAAATCTGAAATTTCTATAATTTTCATGGGCGATAAATCTGATGAAATGGTTCAAAACCTCAAAATGGAACTAGACAGCTACAAAGAAAAGCTAAAATCTATTTTCTCCAAGAAAAAAAATTAGAATTATGAGCGCCAGTGAGTTTCTGCGAAATGAACACCAGGATATCTTACGGCTTGAAAAAGTAATTACAAAATCCTACAAGGCTTTGTATGATGGAGTAGACATACCATTTTCTGATATTGATAAGATTAATTTTCTAATTGCAGAATTTTTAGATTCTGTACATTTTACGAGAGAAGAAGGATCATACTTTCCATGTGTTGCATCATATGATCATCTGAATAAGGAAATTCGTGAATTACTCATTGAACATGAATTTAGTAGAAATATAGCAAATTCAATTTCAAAAAATCTGAAATTATGGAAAGAAGGTCAGGATAAACGTGAACCGGTCGCCAGATTTCTCAGTGTATATTCTACTTTTCTAATAGAACACATGAAAAGAGAAGAAGCATTTTTTGAAAAAGCTGAAAAGGAAATTCTCTCAAGAGAAGAAGAACAAGAAATGTTTGAACAATTTCAATCAATATCGGCAATTGCAGAAAAGGTGGCTTCACTTCTAAAAGATATTGATTATTTAGAATCTCAAGACTGGGCAAAATAACATTCTTAAGCGGTAATTTTGCTGCCAATTACATGGCCTTTTGTTTATGGATGACTGGATTACCTTGTTCAGGTAAGACTACAATAGTAAGAAAACTTGCTGAAACCATACCAAATCTAGCCATTTTAGACGGGGATGAACTAAGAGAATGGTTCTCACCAAAGGATTTCTCAAAAGAGGCAAGAGATGAGCACAACAGAAGAGTTGCTCATTTGTCAAAATTGCTTCTAAAACATGATGTTCCAATGGGCGTTTCACTAATCAGTCCATACAAGGAAAATCGTGCAAATGCAAGAGAGATAATTGGCGATGATACAAAATTCTTTGAAGTTTATGTCAATGCATCACTAGCACAATGTGAAGAGCGAGACGTCAAAGGAATGTATGCAAAAGCACGTTCTGGAGAGATTAAGGGATTTACCGGAATTGACGACCCATATGAGGCACCAGACAGTGCTGATTTAGTATTAGATACTGAAAACAAATCTCTTGATGAGAGTGCTGCTGAAGTACTAGAATTTTTGAAATCTAAGAATCTAATTTAGATATCACATGTAAGGCATCTTGATGAATTATTCCATTTGTAACTAAAATGCCATTTTCATGATTTACTGATTCTGTATTGTATACCATATCATTGCCTGAGATATCTGTCATTTTACCTCCCGCCTCTGAAATTATACAATTAGAGGCACAGGTATCCCACTGTTTCATTTTATCTGTAGTTGTGATGTAAATCTCTGCTTCTCCAGATGCAATCTCTGTTACTTTGAGAGAACTTCCAATACTTGTAACAATTGAAATCTCCATTTCGTCTAACAATTTTTTCTCCTTCTCTGAAAGATGATGTCTACTCACTAAAGCCTGACAATTTTGTATTTCTGACATCATAGTTACCTCAATTTTCTCCCATTCTTCATTATAGCAAAATGCTCCTTTTCCGGATTCTGCCAAATACATCTTCTTTTTGGTTGGCCAGTAAATCAAACCCAAAACGGATTTTTGATTTTCAACTAATCCTACCATTATTGTAAACTCTCCGGTTCTGTTTACAAAATCAGTTGTTCCATCTAGTGGATCAACAATCCAAACCTTTTCTTCAGATAATCTTTTCTTGTCATCTGCATCTTCTTCAGATAATATGGTAATCCCAGTTTCTCCTAAAACCTCTTTTAGAATTTTATTACTTTCTATATCTGCCTGAGTTATAGGAGAATCATCTTCTTTTTTCTCAGTTGAAAAATCTGTTTCATAAATCTCCAAAATTTTATCTCCAGCCTTTACCATCCCGTTGATGATTTTTTCTAATTCTGGAACTTTAGAATCAAATGGTAGTTTACTCGTTATCATATTTTATGTCCCTATTTGCCAATTCAGGTTTTAGAGTCCATGCTATGGCTAAACCAACAAATGGAATTGAGATCAATCCTGTCATTTGCAAAATAATCAATAGTTGTTGTTGAGCCACATCAGGTATTGTAATCAACCAAGGTAATGGTAATGATAGGACAAACCAAATCCCTACTAAGATTCCAACAATTTCAATTCTTTGTTTTTTTCTAGCATTCATTCTAAATTCACTCTTCTTTCATCAAATTTAATTCTTGAACTTGATTCCAAACGTAACCCTTCTGTTTAGGACGTAATTTATGCCACTGGCTACAGCAATTCCTACTCCTGCTCCATACATGTGATAAAATGCGCTACTTTCGACCAGGGTGATTGTGATTCCTAGTTGGATAGCCATTCCAATTGCGCTAATTATGAAGAATTTGATATACATCACAGAATTCTTCTTGTCCTCTACATGACTGCCAAATGTCCAGTATCTATTGAAAAAGAAGTTCGTGGTAATTGAAGCGATAATGGCAATAACTTGAGATGCAACATACCAAAACCCACCAATATCTGTTAGAAGATACAAAAGTCCTAGATTTACTAAAACTCCGCTAGCGCCTACGATATAGAACTGAACTGCATGTTTTGCAAATAACGATAGTCCACCTTTCTTCTCCCCATCTTCTATCGTCATATTTCCCTCTTGATTCACCTACTATAATTAACATCTGATCAAACTAATTATAATTTACAAAAAAAACCTAGTTTTTTTGTAAGAATTTTGTATATATCTTAAATACGATAAAGACATACTGATTTTAATGCGAAAGGATGTAAATCCTATCAATTAAAAATGCGTGGCCCTGCATAGCAGAAATAGAGTCGAAGCACTTTGTTGCTGACAAGTGAGGGAATCTCACATTGCTTTGCCAAAGGGTCACGCCCCCATTTAATCAGGTTAGATGCTTCTGTCTACCTTAGTTAATGAGATGCTGACAGAACCTTCTAGATTACCAGACCTGTTGATTGTAATTTCATATATTGCTTCATCTGAGCTTGGAATCTCTCCTTCTAATTCTGGAATTTGAACATATTTCTGACCGATGTATTCCCATGTGTAGTATTTTGAAATTCCAGTATCTACCAAACTTTTTTCCAAAACAAACTCTTCAGAGAATATTTGCCTCCAACTAGGTTCCAACCTATAACTCTCAGTCCACTTTCCCTTTATCGTAAGTTTAATTTTAGCAGGAGAATCGCCCATCGGCACAAATCCAATTTTGTAAGTTCCTCCTTCTATCACTCCTAAACCAGATGTGATGGTTTGGATATCATTAAACTCCTCACCTGATATTCGAAAACTCCAAATCTCTCCACCAGAGCGTTGCTCATTTCCGCCTGGATTCATTCCCGCACCATATGCCATTGAAACCACAATGGCAGCAGCAACTATTCCACCTGCAATCACCATTTTATTCATAATCTAGGCATGAATTTCCCAGATTATAGTTATTTTGTTGAATTCTAGTCACACAATTTCTATGATTTGTGAACCATTATTCACACCGGAAATTAATAACATATTTCAAAACAGTACGCATGGCAAGTTTCCAAGACAAATGGGCTGCTCCACAAAAGCAGAGTTTCATGGACAAACTAGGCGATACTTTCAAACCAAAAGGATCACTAAAACCAAGAGTCGAGATGGCTGTAAAACGATTACAGGCTCAAATCGGAAAACTTGATGGCATGTGCCAAAAACTCCAAGAAAGAGACCAGAAAATTTTCCAAAAAATCGTAGCTGCTCAACAAGCACACGACACCTATTCAAGTAAAGTATTATCAAATGAACTAGTTGAAGTTCGTAAAGTTAACAAAATCATGTCCAACGCCAAAATGGGCTTGGAGAGAATCGAATTAAGATTAACAACCTTCCATGACCTAGGAGATACAGTAACCACATTGATGCCAACAATAGGCCTCATGAACGGACTCAAATCATCACTTGTCAAATTCATGCCAGGTGCAGACCAAGAGATTGGTAGAATGACTGAGATGTTAGGTGGACTAATGACTGAAACCTTCAGCAGCGGTGACTCATCTTTCGGAGTTGAAGAATCAACAAACGCCGAATCTGACAGCATCCTAGCAGAAGCAGCAGCAGTTGCAGAATCACAATCAGGAGAACAATTCCCTTCAGTACCAACAACTGGATTGGAACAATTCAACGTACCAACTTCTGAATCAAAATTCATGTAGATTTTTCAAAATCTAATTTTTGACATATTCACGCATACATTGAAACGCTTCATCTTTACTGTGTGAATACATCTCTTTTTGACAGCTAGGACAAATCTCTGATTTCTCTATTTTTCCATTAAAGTATCTTCGAATAATTTGATTCTTCTCTATTTTTCCATTAATCTCATCTAGCTCTTTTTGACATTCCTCATTTTGATTATCATGTTCAAGTTTTTTTTCAATCTCTTGTTTCAGATCCTGTAATTCGTTTAGTGAATTTCCCATGATTATTCACTTTGAGTTTTAGAAACCTGCAGATTTATCTCGTGACTCTTTGAAAGTAGTAATTCGCTTTCCTTCATCTTCTACAATTTTATCGATTCCAGATAATTTCTCTCTCATTGATGAGATTAGAGAACCCACCTCATCAGCCTCATTTTCTACAGCGTTTCTCTTCTGAGTTAGATGCTGAATTCCCTGTGTTTCTTCATCGATATAGTCACTAACTTTCATCAATTTTTCTTTTAAATTTTTAATATCTACAGATTCTTCTTCTATCTCTTTTTCGAGGTTAGTTCTTTTCTCTTTTAGGTTGGCAATCAAGCCTCCAACATAATCAATAGCTTCTTCTAATTTTGCCCGTTTATTCATCAACGATGAAATTCCAATATCTGACTCTGATTGTTCCATTTCTTGTGGTGGTTCAGGCATAGATTCAGCTTGTCTCTCTTCTACCATTTCGCCACCCTCTTCTTCAGAGGAGCCTAAGAATCCAGTCACAGATAAACTTCGTTTTCCTCAAATAAAAACATGCAAAATCTTTTTTTTCGCACAACTAACTACAGGGATTCTGCCTAATTCTGCGCAAATTGATTTTCTAGAATATCTTTTTTTCCGCCCCCGCCACCAAAATCATCATTTTTAGTCCATTTTCAGCCGTTTCAAAGCTGTTCCGCTATGCGTTCCGCTGTGAGATTTCAAAATGTTCCTCATAAAGCTCTTGTTTCTAAACTAGACCATGTCAAAACAACAATACAGATCCGAAATGGGAATAATGGGAGACATCTTAGATGTTACCATGAATGGAGGCCAGCAGGGCGTCATTGTGTCTGCAATCTCCAGAAGAGCAAATCTATCTCACTATGCAGTTCTTGATAAATGTGAAAAATTGATCAATGCTGGCTTAGTTGAAACAAAAAGAGACGATAGAAATCGCAAATTCATGATAACTGAAAAAGGTCTAAAATTCTTTGATGAATTCAAAAACTTCCAAAATCTCCTAGAATCGATGAATCTGAGGTATTAGAAATGAACCAAGAGTCAGTGTACTGTGGTTGGTTGGAAGATTCCAAGAATGATGGAATGCTTTTAAGCCCAACCAATGCCCTGATTTTGATGGCACGTGTACACGTAGCAGCTTTCGTCCTAATTCTGCTGGCTATGTCTGTACCACTACAGCACTCTTTTGGCTCTACTCGAACCCTCGATTTCTTTCTTTTCCCTGATGGATCAACTCATGTTACTTATTCTTTAGACTCTGATCCACTTCTTCCTGATACTGAAGTTTCACTTTATGGTGATTCTCTAGAAAATCTTGTTGCAGAAGACGAGAACGGTTTTCTTTTGTCTACGCAATCTGAAAAAAACATTTTACAAGTTGAGACCCTGGGGTCTTCAAACATTCTGATTAATTACGATACATACTCGTTAATCTCAAAAGATGGAAAAATCTGGTCATTTGAGATAGATGCTCCAGTTGAGTTTAATGTGGTAATGCCAGAAAACTCTGTCATTGTAGGAATGTCAACATTTCCTATTGACATGAATGTAGATTCTGACAGAACCAAAATTTTACTTCCTAGTGGTCCTGCTGAAATTACATATTTCTTGGCAGTTGCAGAATCATCTCAGGTTCTACCACCCGAAGAAACTCCTGTAACTGAAGGCGATGATAATTCTATCATGTATGTAGCAGGTGGGGCTGCTGTAGCAATTGCAGCAATTGCAGCAATTGCAATAAAAATGAAAAACAAACCAAAACAAATTGTTTCTGCTTCTCAAACTGCTGTAATTGCAGAAAAGAATGAACCTTTCAGTATTGAAAAAGTTCTAGAAATGCCAGATCTTAGAGAAGATGATAAAGATATAATCAAATTCATTCATGAAAACGGTGGTAGTGCATTAGAAAGCGATCTCAGAAAAAAGTTCCTCTTACCAAGAACAACAATGTGGAGAGCAGTAAAAAGATTAGAAAGACGTGAACTAATTGAAATCACTAAAAAAGACCAACAAAATCTCATAAAATTAACAAACGTGGAGATTGACAAAAATGAATAAAATTTATGGTATAATTGCAATCTTTGCATTTGCTGGTCTTTTGTTACCAACATCTGTTATGCAAGTTGAGGCTGCATCTGATTTAGACTATATGTTGAAAATTGCTGAAAAGGCAAAACGCTACATTAAACAAAATATCAATGAAATGGAAAGTTCAAACACACAAGACTGGAAGAATAGACAAGCTGTACTTGAGATTTATGATAAAAGCGCTGATGAAATTGATCAACTATCAGATGCAATCAAAGACGGAGATGTAAAATCTGCAAGAGAATTATTCATTTCTTCGATGGGTAAAATAAAACAAATCAGCCAAATGTTAAACCAAATTGCTGAAACTAAAGCACAAGATGCATCATTACCTGATCATTCTCAAATCATTAAAAGATATGAAATGAATTACCAAAAACTTCAACAAATCTCTAATAAAATTGGAGCAGATATTGACTTTTCAGAAATGAAGAATCTCATATCTCTTGCAAAACAAAATAATGAACAGGGTAAAAATGAACAAGCAAAACAAACAATTGGTCAAATCGCCTTGAAAGGACTGGAAATATACAAAAATCTCCAGTCAATCAATCAAGAAAATAAAATAATTCGTGCACAAGCATTAGCTGAAAAATATGTTGACAGAATTAATGCACTAATTGTTCAGGCCAAAACTTCAGGTTTACTAGATTATGTTAAGCAATTAGAAAATTCAAAAACTCAACTAGTTTCATCAAACTCTACATCTCAAATTACAAAGCAAATCAGAATAGTTATCACAATAAATAATGATATTCAGGAAATCAATAGAAACAACTTACAACAAATTGATGTTGATGAGATTCAATTCTCTCAAAAACAGAAAATAACATCTGAATTATCACAATTGGAAACCAAAGCCAAATTACTCCATTCTGATGCAAAAGGAAGTAACGCTGCATTATATTATGTAGAAAAAGCAATTGCCCTAATTGATAATGTACGAAACAATCTAGATGATTCTGAGCGTAAAATTAATTCAAAACTGCAATTAATAGATCAACTATTAACGAAAGCAGAGAAAATTGTACAAGAGGCAACATAAACTTCATATAGATTTCAGTCTCGTTTTTCATTATGACTTCAAAAGCAATCATTTTCGGTGTTGGACTGCCAATGGTAATCTTTGGTGCTTTTATTGCACTTGCAATAGCACCCCTTGCTGAAGGAGTAGTATCAACAATTGAGTTTGTTGGAAGTCTAATTGGAATATTAGGAGTTGTCTTTATGATCTCTGGTATGTTCTACAAAAAAGAAATTATAATTCAAGAATAACTGTGCCTAAAAATTCCACATCGTTTAAAATAACCTTTGAAATCAACTGATCATATGGATAAAGATCGTGTCAAAAAACTCGTACGTGAATTAATCATTGAACTCGGTGAGGATCCTACTAGAGAAGGTCTAAAAGATACTCCTAGAAGAATTGCTGATGCTTATGGTGAAATATTTTCTGGTTATGATTCTGATTCTGAATTATCTGTTCAATTTTCAGAAGACTCTGAGATGGTAGTTGCAAAGAATATTCAATACTACTCAATGTGTGAACATCACATGCTTCCTTTCTTTGGTAAAATCCAAATTGCATACATTCCAAATGGAAGAGTCTTTGGCATTTCAAAACTAGTAAGAGTCGTAGAGAAATTCTCAAAGAGATTACAAATCCAAGAAAGAATTACAAAAAATGTTGCAGATGAGATTTATGCACAGGGTGTAAAAGGCGTTGCAGTTATGGCAGAAGGTGAGCATCTTTGTATGAAAATGAGAGGTGTCAAAAATGATGCTATAGTGACATCTTCAGCATTTAGAGGCGTATTTGAGGATCAAAAAGCCAAAGAAGAGCTACTCAAAGCCATTCAAAACAAGTAAGTTCCTATCAAAAATTAAATAATCCCCTAATTAGAAATTCATCATGCCTGCAAGAAATAACATACATGTTCCAAGTGAATCATGGCCATTTTTTAGTTGGTTTGTAATTGAATTTGCAATAGTTATCGCAGTTGCAGTAGTTTTAGCATGGCAGACCAGTCCATTCTTTGAAGACTCTGTAGTTATGTATGGATGGGAATGTGAACAAGAATCTCAAGAAACTAACTGTTCTGTTACTGACGAACCAGAGATGCAACAAACAGCACTAAACTGGATATTCTGGGGAATCGTAGGTATGGTCTTTGCAGCGTGGTATCTTGGTGCTCGTAGATTTGTATTGAAACGAACAGTACTCTAAAACTAGTTCAAATATTTCGTTTTATCTTCAATCTTTGCTTTTGCAAATGCAATCTTTCTGTTATTACAAGATTCACATTTTCCACACTGCATCTTTCCACTTAGATAACAGCTCCAGGTTTTGAAAATTTCATTTCCTAAAACCTTGTGACCCTTTTTTATTAAATCACTTTTTGAAATATTTTCTGAATATGGAGACCAGATTTTAATTTCTTTTCTAATTTTATTTTTAATTCCGTCATATTCGCCTTGGTTTAATGCAGATTGTATTTTTTTGGTAAATTCTGGTCTACAATCTGGATATTTGGTATCTCCTTTTTGTGCTCCATATGCTACTAATTCTGCATTTAGAGTAAATGCCCATGCTGTGGCAATTGAGAGAAAAATAGCATTTCTGATAGGAACTACAATAGAATATTCAAAGGTACTAGGCATCTTTTTCTTTGTATTTGTTAATACATTGCTGTCCCCGTACAATTCCTTCATGAATCCAATATCGAGAATTTTATGTTCTTTTAGTTTTAGTAATTTTCCAATACGCTTTGCAGCCTTTATTTCCTCAGATGCTCTTTGACCATACGCAAAAGTAATTCCATACAACTGGTATCCTTTTTTCAGATATGACATCATGCATGCTGAATCTAAACCTCCACTTAAAATGATAACAGCTCTTTTCATTTCTTATCTTTTGATTACAGGACCTTTGCTTGGTTTACAAATAAAAACATTGGACTTCTTTTTTGCATCTTTGAATCCTCGTTTCATTGCATTAGAAATTTTCTTTGAATCATGTTTTTTATCTGTAAATGCTATCACTGATGGTCCTGCACCGCTAATTGTAACTCCATATGCACCTGCAGCTAATGCATTCTTTTTCACTCTATCAAATCCTGGAATCATATGTTTTCTTGCAGGCTCAACAATTACATCTTGTACAGATCGGCCAATCAATTCAGAGTTTTTCTCTGAAAAACCTGCAACTATTGATGCTGCATTTGAAATATTTTGTACCATATTTGATAATGAAACTTTTTTTGGAATAGCTCCTCTTGAAACCTTGGTTTTCTTTGCAGGAACCTTCAGTTCTGGAACTGCAACACACAAAACCAAGTCATTTGGAGGCTGAATTTTAGCAACTTGCAAAGGTTTTGTTTTCACTATTACAAATCCACCTAGTGCTGATGCTGCAACATTATCATAATGTATTGTGCCTGCACTGGCCTTTTCACCAATTCCTGCACATTCTACTAAATCAGCATCATTCAATTTCAAATTGTACAACTTGTTAATTCCTACTGCACATGCAGCAGCGGATGCAGCACTACTCCCCATTCCATAGCCTGCAGGAACATTTTTTTTAATTTTAATTTCTATGCCATCTTTTATCTTGAATTTCTTTTTCATTGCAATTGCAACTAATCCTGCAGTATTTTTTGATGGACTAAGTGGGATGTTATCTGAACTTACTATGACAACTCCTTTTCCTTTCTTTGTTAGAACTACATTATCATAAAGTGCATCAAGTGCTAAACCAAATACATCAAATCCTGGACCCAAATTTGCAGTAGAGCAAGGAGCACGTACAGTTACTGATTTTACCATTAGTCTTCTACCTCTTCGCCCAAGTTAATCGTTCTGCTTAGAGCACTCTGCAGGTTTACCATTCCATCACCTGTTGCATTAGATACTGGAATCAAATCCTGCTGAAAATCATTTCTGTTTATGCTTGTGAGCATATCTGATACTAGAGAAAATGTATCTCCATTCACTTCCCCTGCCAAATCTGCCTCTAATTTAGAGTCTGTTCCTGACCAGCTTAGTACCTGTTCTATCTTTTCTTGTATAAGATCAGTTTTTGTGATTACATTAACAGTTGGTAATCCTAATCGTAATCGTATTGATGTTGAAAGTAGCATTAGTGATACAAAATTACTTGGAGTTGAAACCATTGTTCCATCAAACAAAAATAAATTCATTTTTTCTTCAGCTTGAAATTCATTTACAAAAAATGGACCGCTCTGTCTATATGCAAATAATTCAATTTGTCCTGGTGTATCAACAATAAGATAATCTGGATTAATTGTATCTGCTTCTTTTTGTATATCATCAATTTTTGTAGCAACTAGATCATTTGCCATAATCAATGAGCCATTAGAACCTAATTCGTATTGTTCCATCAATGAATTGAGATCAACATAATCTCTGACATCAATATCTGGAGAATATGGCAAGCTTGCAACTCCAGGATCCAAATTTAGCGTAATTGGGAATGTAGAATTTTTTGCATAATATTCTTTAATTTTTGAAGTCAGTAATGACTTTCCTGCCCCTGCTGTGCCTGTAACGAAAATAACTTTCAATGGTTCGACAAAAATTCTTTTTTATTCGCTTATATTTGAATCTCTTAAAAATTGAGCAATGAACTGGCGACTAGCAGTAATTCCTGTTACTCTCATTCCTATCATAATAATTGCCATTCAATTCGATATCTCAGCTGAAGATGTCTTTGCAATCGGTGCTATTCCTTTCACATTAGCTGTAATTGCAATAATGGCAAAATTAGGATTACAGGGATTAAAGCTTGCGTACATTGCACGAACCTTTCTTGGTCCATTTGATTCGATAAAACGATTAACGGCAATGCGTGTTGGCAGTGAGTTTATCAAATTTACAACTCCAATGTTTGTTGGAGCAGAGTTTGCAGTTATCTATTACATGACAAAAAAAGGAATTCCAACATCAAAAGCTTCTTGGGTCGCACTGTTAGATATTGTAACTGAAGTTTTTGCCGCAGGAGTTCTTTCAATTCTTGCAGGAATTTTAGCATTAATGTATGGTGCATACGTTGTTGGTGCAGTAGTTTTAGGAACTGCTGTTCCAATTACAGGATTATGGATTGTTTTATTCTTCTTGTCATCAAAACGAACATTCACACTTCCAAGAGTAATTGCATTTCTTGCTACTACGATAGGAAAAGAACGTGGAGAAAAATATGTTAAACAAACTAACGGTTGGATTAAAGAAGTTTGTGTGATGAGCAGAGAAAACCTTCACTCTAGTAAATCAAAAAAAGTTTTTACTGTGGGATTTTTCGTATCAATTGTTTCTTGGACATGTTATGGTGTATCATTTTTGATAATAGCAGATGGTGTAGGATATGCAGTAGAATTCTTTGATTCAGTTATGGCAGTTATGGGTGCAAACGCGATTGCTAATCTTCCAATTACTGTTGGCGGTTCAGGTTTGGCAGAATTTGGAATTATTGCTTATCTCAATAATTTAGATCCATTTAATTTCTCAGCAGATGTTGATTCGCTACAATGGAATGCTGTAATTGGTTGGAGAATTGCAACATACTATGTACCAATTGCTGTAACATGGATCTTGCTAGTAAAACTAGCATTAAGTAAAATAAGTAAACCAAATTCTGCATAGCAAATGAATTTCAAAAATAAAGTTGTTGTAATTACTGGGGCATCTAGTGGAATTGGTGAAGCAGCTGCTGAACAATTTGCAAAAAAAGGAGCGAATATTGTACTTGTTGCACGAAGAAAAGACAAGCTAGAAGAAGTTGAAAGAAAACTTTCTAAATATTCAACAAAAATTCTAGTACAAGTTTGTGATGTATCAGATAAAGAACAAGTTAAACTAATGTCTGAAAAAGTAATTGAAACATTTTCTAAAATAGATGTTCTTGTAAATAATGCTGGATTTGTAATTTATGGAAAAGTAGAAGAATTATCCATTGAAGATATTGAATCTCAAATGAAAACAAACTATTTTGGTACAATTAACTGCACAAAACACTTCTTGCCCCATTTTTTAAAACAAAATTCTGGTCATATGGTTAACGTGGCATCAGTTGGTGGAAGCTTTGGAGTTCCTGGTATTGCATCATACTGTGCAACAAAATATGCAATGTTGGGTTTTTCTGAAGGATTACATCATGAACTTCATGGAACTAATGTTGGAGTGACTGTTGTAAGCCCGATAATGGTTCGAACAAATCTATTTGATCATCCATCTTTCAAAAATTTCACTAAATTTGCAACTGGAATTTCTCTGAGTGCTGATACTGTAGCAAAAGCAATAATCAAGGCTTCAAATTCATCCAGACTGGAAATAGTTGTTCCATCTTTTGTAAGAATTGGAATATGGTTTAAGCAAACATTCCCATTTCTAATTAATCCTATAATTGGAAGTGCTTTTAGAAAACAGCTTGCTAAGAGAGACCCTTAGGCGTTCTCATCTATAATCTTCATTTCAGCTAATTCATACTGAACAATTTCTTTAAGATTAATTCCTTGTTCAGCAAGATAATCAACTGTTTTTTTACTTAGTTTGGCTTTGAGTTCATTTAATTTGAATTCACATACAACTCCTTTTTCTAAATCATTTAGTTTAACATCTTTTGAAACATTCAATCCTTCAAGAATTGTTGTTCCTTGAACTGATTCATATAATTGTAAATCAACTTTCTTATCTTTTTCATTAATATCTAAAACGTATCCTGATTGAGTCATAGATTTTGGCTTTCCAAATTTTGGTGACTCTAATTCTTTATTGATATCTTCTGGAACTTCGTCCTTTTTTTTAGCCATTTATCATCAAAAATTATTCGTCTTTGTCTTTTTTGCTCTTTTGCCACCAATCTAGATAATCATACTGTTTATCTGATTTTGTACTTTCTTTACGAGATAATTTGTATCTGATATCACTAACTTGTTCTCTTGTAGCATAAAGACCACATCTCTTACAAATGAAGTGTTTAGTTGCAGGATCTAATTTCATTATTAGACCTAATTCTTCAAAATCTATCTCATCTTCCATTTCTCTGTATGGTGGTGCTCTAAATTCAAAACCTTCTTCTTGTTCTTCTGCCTTAAAATCTGCCTCTAGCTGTTTCTTCTTTCTTGCAATTTCTCTACTTACACACTCAGGACAGTTTACCAATATCGATTTCCTTGTATTTTTACATAAGAGTGTTGCCTCATTTTTGAGATCAAAAAAATGACTGATGCGCGGATTAACTCTTCATCCCTTGCGGTCAGTTCGCCCATCGACAAACCGCGCACCAGTACGTCTGATTAATTTTAAAATCTATTATTTTTTGTTTTCTAAAATTTCTGATACAATTTTTGCTGTGTTATTCACGCCATTCCCATTGAAATTTCTCGAAAATTCTTTTACAGAATTGGCATATTCCTCATAATTTTCATGCATTTGCCTTACAGCTTCAACTATTTGCATCCTATTTTGAGCAAATAACCCCAATTTCTTTTCTTTTGTCCACTCTATCTGATTTGTGTGTTCATCATAAATTGGAATTCCAATTATTGGTTTTGCATGACTTCCTAAAATCTCTCCCATCACTGTATGAGATCCATTTACTACCGCATATTTACACGAATTCAAAACAGTTTATTTTTCCTGCTCAGAAAGAAATCCTTTATCAATCTGAATCCAATCAATTTTCTTTTCATATGCTTCTGCTATTGAATATTTATTTCCATTTTTGTCTAGAACTCTATCAATGCTAGGATCATCTCTTGCATGTGAAATTATTCTCTTCTCATCTTTCATTTCAGATTGATGAAATGCCTCTTCATATCTTTCACCAGTTCCATCATTTGTTGATTTATTTCCAGTTCTCATCCAGTAACCATAAACAGAATCTGAAATCAATTTTTCTAAATCATTCTTTTCATTTTTCTCAATTGTTTTATTATTTGTAAAATGTCCAACATATGTTACTTTATCTTGAATCTCTTTTGAAAAATTTAGATTATATTCACACATTGTATATGGTGGTTCAGAATCTGCAACTAGAATTCTAGATGCCTTTGAGATTTGTTTTGCAACAAATTCTAATGCAGGTTTGAAATACATTCGTGATTTCCATAATTTTGGTTTGAACTGATTAGTTACAAAGAGACTTGTAATGTTTCGTCGTTCTGCTAATACATTTGAACCCATATCTCCATCATTAATCACTAAATCAAATCCAATCTTGTTGTATAGTTTACCTTCATTTTTGAGATAACTTGAAATTTGTGTTACAAGAGGTTCATTTCCTTCTACAGGCAATAGGAAATTCCACAAAGATTTTGCTAAGCTTGGTCCGAACTTACCATCAATTGGCGTAGGCATCAAAACTTCATGTACATTTTCTTTTTCATCTGGAAATTTTTCTAGTAATTTTTTGTAAATATCACCCTTACTAAAATAATGAAATTCATTATCGCCTGATTCTTTTAATTTTTCATTTAATCTCATCATTCTAGAATAATGACCATTTCCCCACGGATAGATGAATTGCCCTATCTTTGCCATACTTTTAATCCAAAATTCCCGTTTAAATTCTCAGTGTTCAATTTCTAAGGAGTCCAATATGGTATGAACATTATTTGGTCCTAATCTAATCTTGATAATCTTCTTTGAAATTTTTCCTTTGTTTTGTTTTACTTTTGTTTTTGCAAAATTAGTTTTTGCAAATTTTTCAATTTTTGAAATATACTTGTCCATTCCTATTTCTTTTGCATTTCTAATAATTTCTGAATCAATTCCTGATAGTGCAATATGCGGAATTAAATTAGCGTTGAATACTTGTTTTTGTAAATTTTCAACATATTTTGAAGGGAAAATCAACGGTGAGATTGCAAGTGAAACATGTGAAATTTTTTCTTGTTTTGCACCTTTGATTAAAACCTCAGTAACAAGTGAAGTTTTTGATAAAATTCCTTCAGAATTTTTTTCAAACTTTGGAATCTTGTGGAATTCCAAGTTTACATCTAATCGTAACATTCTAGGAAGTAATTTATCCAAAATCTTCACTAAATGTATTAGATCTTCTCGTGTCTCATGACATATTATCGGTTTAACATCAAAACCTTGTTTAATGGTCTCAAGACAATTAATGGCTGAAAATTCATCAACAATACAACAAATTGATTTTTGTAATTGTGAATTATTTACAGTACCTCCTAAACCATCATCTACAAAAATACAGACATATGCATTGGATTTTGTTACATAAATTTGTAATAATTTGTCATGTTTAGATTCTGTTCCTGGTTTTGCAGAAATTTTTTGATTTTTTTGTATTAATTCTGATGTTGCAGCTAATTCTAAATCCTTTATTACAAATCCTTTTGCATGTCCATCTGCTTTTACAAAAAACTTTTCACCTTTCAAAAGAAGATTAGAACCTATTTCGCCAATCTGTGTTACAATTGTTTTAAAATCATTTTTAATTTTCTTTGCAATTACAATTTGTTTTATTCCAAATAATAATCCAATTGCACTAGAAACAAAAACTGGATCATCTGCTTCTATACAAATCAAAAAATCATCTTTAATGATCTTTCCAAATTTCAGATTTTTTATCTTTAAAATCATTTTAATGTTCTCTATTAGTTGATTAATTTTATTTTCAGCAAATAGTGATGGATAAACAACTACTAGCGTATCTTCTTTCATCTAATTTGTTATTTTTAAGGAGTTTATATTTTACAATATTCCTTAACTCGAGCTAATTTTGATATAATTATAATACTTGAATAGATATTGAGATTTATGGGAAAATTTAGTCAGCAAGAGCTAGATCAAGTGAACAAAACTCTCTCTACTCCAGAAGATTGTTTGAAATGGGCATTTGACAATCTTCATCCTAAATTAGCAAAGGCATCAAGTTTTGGTGCAGAAGATGCAACAATTATTGATATGATGTTCAAAATTAATTCTGATTCTAGATTGTTTACACTTGAAACAGGAAGATTGCCTAAAGAAACCTTTGATGCAATGGAACAAGTTGAACAACGTTACAATACAAAAATTGAAAAGTTGTATCCTGATCCAGCTGAAGTTGAAAAAATGATTCAAGACAAAGGTTTGAATTGTTTCTATGAAAGTATTGAAAACAGAAAACTCTGTTGTGCTATTAGAAAAGTTCATCCAATGAATAAAATGTTAGCAACACTTGATGGCTGGATTACTGGTCTTAGAAATGATCAAACCCAGAATCGTTCTGGGGCTAGCATGCTTGAAATTGATGAAATGCATGGAAATATTGTAAAGGTTAATCCACTTGTTAACTGGACATATGAGCAAACATGGGATTATGTAAAATCAAACAATTGTCCATATAACAAATTACTTGATCAGGGTTATCCTAGTATTGGTTGTGAACCATGTACTAGACCAATTAAGATCGGTGAAGATATCAGAGCAGGTCGATGGTGGTGGGAAAATGATACAAACAAAGAATGTGGTCTTCATATGAACCACGACAAATAAATTAATCATACAAAATCGTTTGATATTGATTAATGCACATGGCGGAAAATTAGTAAATCGAATCAAAGATGTTGATCCATCCGGATTAATGTCAATTGATATCTCTGCAGATTTGGCAAATGATGTAGAGAATATTGCAGATGGAATTTTCTCACCATTAGAGGGATTTCTCAATCAACAAGATTTTGAATCTGTTATCTCAAAAGGTAGACTTGCAAATGGTACTGCATGGACAATTCCAACTGTATTAGATGTTGATGATAATACAGGCAAAAAAATGAAAGATGCAGGAGATGTTTTACTAAAAAATCCAGATGGAACAGGAATTGCTGTATTACATGTAGAAGATGTTTACTCTTACGATAAACAAGCTACAATGAATGGAGTCTATGGAACTAATGATGACTCACATCCAGGTGTTGCAAAAACCAACTCAATGAAAGATTTCCTTGTTGGTGGAAAAATTGATTATATTAAAAGACAAAATGAGACTGAAATCAGAAAACATAGAATGACTCCAACTCAAACAAGAGAGTCATTTGAAAAAGCAGGTTGGAAAACTATTGTTGCATTTCAAACTAGAAATCCACCACACGTAGCACATGAAATGCTACAAAAAAATTCAATTATAACTAGAGATGGTGTGTTTGTAAATCCATTAATTGGAAAGAAAAAATCTGGTGACTTTAAAGATGAAATTATTGTTAAAGCATATGAAGCAATGATTGAAAATTATTATCCTGAAAACAAATGTCAACTAGCAACATTACACACAGAAATGAAGTATGCTGGACCTCGAGAAGCAATTCATCATGCTATTATGCGTCAAAATTATGGGTGTACACACATTATCATAGGAAGAGATCATGCAGGTGTTGGAAATTTTTATGATCCATTTGCAGCACACAAAATATTTGATGATTACCCAGAACTTGAAATTGAACCAATCTTTTTCCCTGCATTCTTCTACTGTAGAAAATGTCTTACATTCACAAATCCAAATGTTTGTCCACATGATGCAGATGACAGAGAACAAATATCTGGAACAAAAATGCGAGAGATGATAAATAATGGTGAATCTCCATCAGAATTTATTTTAAGACCTGAAGTTGCTAAAGTAATCATTGATTATGATAAGCCATTTGTTGAGTAGCTTTTTATCAAGTTCTGAAGAATTTAGTTTATGAAATATAAAATTACAATAATCTTTTTTGCTTCTTTGATGATCTTTCCAGCATTTGGACAACAAATGACACCAAACGACTCTCTTTCTATGGAAAAATTTGATATTCATTGGTCTGATTTCAATAAACCTGCAAGAGATGCTGTGTTAGTCGAATTTGATGAAATTCATGAAGTAAACTGGCAGATAAATCTAGAAAATAAGTTGCTATATGGAAATCCTGACGGAACTGCTGTAGTAAGATTGTATGATGCAAACATTGAAGGTAAATTTATTGAAATAGGAATGGGTGGTATTCCAGATAGACCATTTTGGATTGCTGCTCAGATGCCTGAAGATGGATACATTGTTTTACATGATAAACTTGAAAGAGGTTGGCTTCCAGGAGCTAAAGTTATCTTAGCATATTCTGAAATGGGAGGATTAACCATCAATAACGGAGAAAGAATTGTTATATCTAATCTTGATGTTGAAAGTCTTGCTGTTGAAAAATATTCTGTATGGGGAATGAAAGGTTCACAAGATCCACCTGCAACAACAGCTGGGTTTTTGAATCTAGAGGTTATCTCTGGTGATCCAACAAAAGGTCCATTACATCTATTTCCGTTTATGGTAGTAGGTGCACTTGGATGTGTTGTAGTATTTTTACTAGTATCTAAGAAGCGGAATTAATTTTATAATAATTACACCCATTTCTAATTTTACAAACTCCACACATTGGAGAAATTGGTTTACAGATATTTTGACCATACATAACAAAAGTATCATTCACATCAAGCCAGTATTTCTTTGGAACTTTTTTCATCAAGGCAAATTCTGTTTCTTCAGGAGTTTTTGTTTTAACTAATCCAAGTCTATTTGAAATTCTATGAACATGAATGTCTACAGGTATTGCAGGAATCTCATACGCATAAACTAATACACAGTTAGCAGTTTTTCTTCCAACACCTGGTAATGCAACTAATTTTTCCAAATCATTAGGTACTTTTCCTTTATACTTTGAATCAATAATTTTTGCCACTTCAATAATTCTCTCTGCTTTTACATGATAGAATCCTATAGATTTGATAATTTTTTCAACATCTCTTAATTTAGCTTTTGATAATTGACGTGCATTTTTATAAACTTTGAATAAATCTTTTACAATTCTAGTTGTTGATTCATCTTTTGTTCTTGCAGATAGAATTGTTCCAATCAAAATACTAAAAGGTCCATGATCTTCAGCATCATGCAAATCTCTTAATGCTGTAATTCTTGGAGGTTTTTCTGCATTCATCGTCTTTCGCATTCCATCTAGAATCTTTTTCATACGTGTTAGACTATGTACAAGTCTTATATCTGTAAAACCTTTCAAATTATTATGGAACTTACTTCTGAAGAAAAAGCTGCGTTAAATGGTGAACAAGGAGAAACATTACAAACAGCATATAGAATTCTAGTTGCCACTGGAGAAGCAACCAATGCAGATAGACTTGTTCCAATAGAATGGGCACATCTATCAGGCGTAAATTACAATACAATTGGTGATGCAGGCGAAGAATTTCTCAGAGAAATAAGCAAAGATGCACGTGTTAAAGTAAAAACAACTGTAAATCCAATGGGATTTGATTTTGATCATATCTCGGAATTCAAACACATAGATGATGAATTTGTACAAAAACAAGCAAGTATTCGTGATTCTTATATCAAAATGGGTGTTGACCCAACGTTTTCTTGTACTCCATATGATATCTTTGATCTGCCTGAAAAAAATACTCAGGTTTCATTTGCTGAAAGCAACGCTGCAATCTTTGCAAATTCATTAGGTGATCTCAAAACAAACAAAGAAAGTGCTTTTAGTGCATTGGCAAGTGCAATTACTGGAAAATCTCCATACTCTGATTTACGCAAAGATGAGATAACAACACCAATGACTATACGAATGAAAATGGATAATCCAAGTGAACTTGACTTTGGAATGCTTGGATTTTTTGCAGGAAAGGTTGGTGACACTTCTGTAAACATCTCTGGTGTTTCAAAACCGAATAGACGTAGTTGTAAAGCCTTGTGTGGTGGTATGGGAACTTCTGGAACATGTGCTAAATTCCAGTTTGTTGATTCTGATGAAAATACTAGTGAAAAAGTTGATTTTGGAAAAGAAGAGATGAATGAAATTTTTGATGAATTAAACACTACAGACAAAGGTGATTTAATCACATTAGGTAGTCCACAACTTGGACTAGAAGAAATTTCTGATTTATCAAAGATGCTTAAAGGTAGATCATTCAAAAAACGTTGCATGGTTTTCTGTTCACGTGCGGTACAAAATCAAGCACGTAATCTTGATTATACAAATGAAATTGAAAGAGCAGGTGGTGAAATCTTATCAGATTGTTGTACATGTCTTACTCCATTGATAGATACAAATGAAACAGATTCTGTAACTACTAATTCAATAAAAGGTGCGTATTATTTGAAAAACTCTACTGGAGTTGGTGTAAATCTAAAACCATTAGCAAAAATTATTGAGGATGAAACACAATGAGTAAAATTATTGTTCAAGGAAAGGCACAAGGTACTGTTCTTAAAACTTCTAACCCAATTAATTTTCTAGGTGCAGTTGATAAACAAACAGGAGTAATTAGAGATAAAAAATATGATATTTTTGAAAAATCTATCAAAGATTCGATTTTGGTATTTCCACATGGTGTAGGAAGCAGTGTTGGTGCTTTTACCATTTATTCATTAAAATCACATCATTCTGCACCTGTTGCAATGATATGTCAAAAAGCAGATCTTACTGTTGCATCTGGATGTGCTTTAGCAAACATTCCAATGATTGTAGTTTCCACTGAAGAATTTGATTCTATACAAAATGGTAAAGAAATAACTCTTGATACAAAATCTGAAAAAATATTCAACTAACCAGTTTCTGTTACTTTACTTGAACCAGTAGGCAATGCTCTAACATAATCATCAATTAGAAATATTTTCTTAAAATTTTCATCTGTTTTATCAAATTCTGCTCTAATTTTCTTTCCAACATCTGACATTGTTGAACCACCAGGTTCTATAACGGCATAGCATAGACATTTTTTCTTAATTGGTTCTGGTGGGCCACAAACTAACAAATAATTTTCATCTTCTTTAAAAATTCCAACTGCGAGTTTAAGTGATGAAACTTTGATAAAATTTCTTGTACCATTAATCATGAATGCGCCTTTAGCCATTGATTGACCCGTTGGCGCACCCTTTTTCACTTGATCTGGATTTACCCAAAAACTACTCATTCCATATGCGGATATCTGCCATGCACGACTAAAACAAACTGTAGCATGTGCAACTTCCTCCAAACTTAATGGTAATAATTCCTCATCTTCAGCTTTTAGTAAAAAGAACGGCGAACCATGAACTTCTGCATGAAAGACTTTGTCATTTTTTTCCAAATATTTTCTAATTATTGCACTATTTGATGAGCTATCTCTTCCTCCCACTGCCAAAACCCCATCTGATGTGAAAAACCATCTATACCTTTCATACCAGCTCTTCTTTCTTACCTCTTTGAATCCAACTGAGCCTTTAGCAATTTCTCCTTTTTCAATTGTTTTTTCCAATTTCTCTTCTGTTTTTTTCATTAATTTTTCAATTGATTTTACCGCACCCTTTTGCTTTTTTGATTCATCAAATAACTTTGAAGCAATTGTTGGAAGAGATGAGTCAGGATCTATTTGTATTTTTGATTCATTAATTTTCATGTAAGGAATGCCTTTCTCGCTAATTACTTCTGAATTTTTTTCTTTTAATGAATTAGTAATGATTTCATTTCTTATGTCATGTTGACCTTGTGATATCATTGCAAATAGTAAATTTGCTACTTCTGCTATTGTTTTTGATTTTTCTAGTACTACATTGATTGCATTTTTTTGTTCGCTTAGAGTTTTTTCTAATGATTCTATTTTCTTATCAGCAGGACTACTGAATAGTGATTTTCCTTTTTCTAAAATTTCTTCTGTAAATACAATATCTAATCCTTCATTGAAACTATCTACCTTTTTTGCATTCAAGTTATCATCTGAAAATCTAATTGGGTATGCATCATGTATATCATCTTCAATTATTACAGATGGATCGTGTGGTCCTTGTGTTACTTTTGAAAGAGTTGATGTAATTATTTCATATAATGATTCAAACTCTTCATCTGTAACTTCATTACTTGGTTTTTTTGAATCAATTCCTGATAATCTAATTATTTCTTCAACATATTTTTTTGGTAACCCTAGACCTCTACCAATAGTTTTTCCAATTCCGCTAGAAGAAAATAATCCTCTAAAAGATTCTTTTGTTAAATTTAAAACATCTAACCCATCTTCTGGGGGTGGATTATACTCTAATCCTACACGAAGTTGTCTATGTCTTACATCTATTGAATGTAAAAGTGCTAAAATTTTTCTCTCTTCATTACATAAAATAATATTTCCATCTCCAAAAAATTCTACAATTAAAGTGAATTCTTTTTCAAAATTTCTAAATGTGAAATAAGCAATTCTTTCTGTTCCAATTTGTTCAATTTTTGTTAATTTTGCTCGTAAAAGATCGCTACGTAATCTTCTTAGCATCTTATTTGGCTCAATTGTTTCAATTTTTTTATCTGTAATCCACATTCCTATGCTGGATACCATTAACATGATATCTGGTTTTGTGGGATGATGCAATTTGAATAAAAGACTATTTCGATTTATTCCCCAAATATTACTTGCATAGTATCCACTAGTCTTTTCTCCAATGTCTTTTACAAGATACACTAATTCAATTCCAGCAAGAGTCATGGTAATGCACCCTTGTTTCGAAATTATACTCTTACTATTGCCTAGTGACTGCCAAAGATTTTAAACGAGGCATTTCTGAGTCAACTCAAGAATTCAAATGGCAAAATTCAAGAAAAAGAAATTTTCAGCAGAAAAACCAGATCCTAAGGATGAAAATGATGATCTTCCAGAAATTGAAGCAACAGAAGATGAAAAAAAAGAAATTGCTGAAGCAATCGAATCTACTGAAGCAACGGAATCTGAATCTAAACCTGAACCTACCGAAGATCCTATTGATAAATCTGCAACAAAAAAACTTACAGATAGACTATTCTGGTTAAGAATTGCTGTTGCAATTGCTGGTGGTGTTATAGCCACATTTGCATTTGAAGATATTGCTGATGTTGAAGAAAAACGTTGGACATCAATTGGTTTTATGATTATGTTATTTATCGCAACTGCAATAATTGCTAAATCTTGGAGAATTAAAATTGCAAATAGGAAAAAATATGTTACAACGGGAATTGGTAGTTTTGTATTCATGTATTTGTTTATCTGGATATTTAGTTACACCCTAGTTAATGCTGGTACTAGTCAATCAATGATTCCTGGCATATAATTAAAAAAATGTGGAAATCAAAAACTCCTGGCATTCCAGATGAAGAATTTGAAAGAACAGAGTCTGTACCAATTACTAAAGAAGAGATTCGTGCTATACAAATTAGTAAAGGTAGACTTTCTGCAGGGCAAACCGTTTTAGATATTGGATGTGGTAGTGGCTCTGTTACAGTAGAGGCTGCAATTCAAGTTGAAGAATCAGGAAAAGTAATTGGTGTTGATATTGATCCTAATGCAATTGAACTAACAGAAAAAAATCTCAAAAAATTTGGAATTTCAAATTATACATTAATTGAAGGAAATGCTAAAGAAAAAATCTTTGAATTGCCTCAAGCAGATACAGTATTCATTGGTGGAACTGGTGGTGACACAAAAGATATTGTAGAATTATGTCAAGATAAAATCAAATCAGGTGGGAGAATTGTTATTGGTGTAATATTGATTGAAACACTTTATTCTGTATTACAAACAATTGAAAAATTAGATTTTGAATCCATTGATATCACTCAAATTACAATAGGAAAAAGCAGAAAAACGAAAACAGGTACTATGATGCTTGCACGAAACCCAGTAACTGTCATTTCTGCAACAAAAAAATAATCTAGCTTTTTAATTGGGAATAAATTCATCTTTCTTATGTCTGAATTAATTGGAATCGGAGTGGGTCCAGGCGATCCAGATTTACTTACTGTAAAAGCAGTAAAAGCGATTCAAAATGCTGATATCATAATGTGTCCAGCATCAAAAGAAGATAGACCTAGTATTGCATTATCCGTAGTTGATTCATTAATTGATAAATCAAAAAATCAAGAAATTGTAAAACTGATTTTCCCAATGACTAAAGATAAAGACATTCTTGAAGCACACTGGAAAGAAAATTCAAAAATCATGGCAGAAAAAGTTTTGTCAGGAAAAAATGTTGTCTATTTGACAGTAGGCGATCCATATCTTTACAGTACCTGGATCTACATGCATAGAGAAATTAGCCAAAAATATCCTGAAATGAAAATTTCTGTAATACCTGGAATTGTTTCTATGTTTACATTTGCATCTAAGGTTGGTGTAAGTATTGCAGAAGGTGCAGAAAAAGTTGCAATTATTCCATCATGTTATGATTTAAGTTCTGTCAAAGAAATTGCAAAAAATTCTGAAGTGTTAGTATTTCTTAAAGACGGTAGGTATTTTGATCAAGTAATTGAATTGGTTAGAGAATCTGGGTTCCCTGATGATTCTATATTTGCAATTGGCCAAGATTTAGGAACAGATAAAGAAATTATTAGAAAATTAAGATTAGGCGATGTAAATGATGATACACTTACCACAAAGTACTTCTCAATTTTGGTGATAAAACGTGTCTAAGGTATACTTTGTTGGATGTGGCCCTGGTGACCCTGAATTAATTACAATCAAAGCAAAAAAACTTGTTCAAAAAGCTGATGTCTTAGTTTATTCTGGCTCATTAATCCCTCCTGAAATTCTGAAATATAATAAAAAAGGCAAAAAACATGATGCAGCAAAACTAGTACGTGAAGAAATTTTTGATTTACTCTTAAAAAATTCAAAAAAAGGGAAAACTGTAGTCAGATTACATGATGGAGATCCTGCTATCTATGGTGCAATTAGAGAACAAATTGATAATTTAGAAAAAGAAGATGTAGAATCAATTGTCGTTCCCGGAGTTACATCATTTTTAGCATCTGCAGCTGCACTTGGAACACAACTAACCTTACCTGGAATCACCCAAACAATGATTATTACGCGTGCAGAATCAAGAACTAAAGTTCCTAAACGAGAAAAAATTTCTGAACTTGCAAAACATCAATCAACATTAATTTTTTATCTCAGCGTTCATCTTCTAAATAAAATTTCAAAAGAAGCAATTGAAGGTGGATACAAAAAATCTACACCTGTTGCTGTAGTTTACAAAGCAAGTAGAAAAGATCAAAAAATAATTCTTGGCACACTAACAGATATTGCAAAAAAAGTCAAAGAAGCAAAAATCAAAATGACTGCAATTGTCATAATAGGAGATGTAATTAAACCAAAATCATATGAATATTCTAAATTATATGATAAATCATTTTCACATGGTTTTAGAAAAGCAAAAAAAACTAAGAAAAAAGAGTAACTTTATTAGAAATTCCCATTTTTTTTAGGTTTCTTTGTAATGCTTTTGGACTTTTTGTCGTATAAATTGATAATGAATTTCTTTTAGATGCTTGTTGTTTTAATTTAGAGATTTTTATTGCTACTTCTTCTGCTGGATCTAAAAATTCTACTTCACGAAAACATTTCTTCAGAAATGGTAAAAGAAATGGGAGATGTGTACTAGAAAGAGTAGCGATCTTTATGTTATTTTCTTTAAATTCATCTTTTAGCACTTTTAATACAATTTTAACACAATTCTTTTCATCTGTTAAAAATTTTCCACTTTCCACTAATTCAACTAATTCTGAACAGTTAATCTTCAAAACATCTTTTAAATTATTAAATTCTGATATGTAATTTTCTAATTCTTTACTTTTAGCAACAATTTCTGTTGTAAGTATTGCAACATTACTTGCTTCTTGAATTTTTTTAAGTGGAGGTAAAACTGTAATTATATTACTTGGTAATTTTTTCTTAAACAGTAATGATGGTGTATTTGATGCAAGTACTATTACATCCGGATTAAATCTCTCAGAAACTTTTTCAATTGTATCCATGACAATTTCATATAATTGAGATTTTGTTTTTTTCCCGTATGGAAAATTTTTTTTATCTGCCAAATAGATGATATCTGATTTTGTCTTTTTTTGGATTGCTTTAATTATTGATAAAGAACCTAATCCAGAGTCAAAAACTACAATTTTCATCTTCATTCATGTATAATTGGTTAGCTAAATTTAGTCTAGTGTTGATCTTATTCCACACTTCTGATTAAGAGCAATTTTTTCGAGACTACACATGCCATCATTCCATAAAGCATGGGCACGTCAAGATACAGCAGGTATGACTGACAAGTTTCGTGATACCTTGAAACCTCAAGGTGCATTGAAACCACGTATTCAGAATGCTGTTAACAAATTACAGGCACAAACTTCTAAGATGGACACTATGTTGGGAAAACTCGAACAACGAGATCAACAATTATTCCAACGTGTCGTCACAGCAGTTCAAAATCATGATAAAAGTGCAAGCACTGTTTTATCAAATGAACTAGTGGAAGTTAGAAAAGTAAAGAAAATGCTTGGCGGTGCAAGAATGTCTTTGGAACAAGTTCAATTAAGACTCTCAACAATTCATGACCTCGGTGATGCAATGGTTGCAATTGGACCTGCAATGGGTACAATGAAGAGCCTACAATCATCATTAGGTAAATTCATGCCAGAAGCAGATTCAGAATTGAACGCAATGACACAGACATTAAACGGACTTATGGTCGACTCAATCTCCGGTGATTCATTTAACATGGAATCAGATGCATCTAGTGAAGAAACAGATAGAATTCTTCAAGAAGCATCCGCAGTTGCAGAGCAACAAATCGGTGACAAGTTCCCATCAGTACCTTCATTGGAGCTTCCAACTCAAGAATACCAACAAACAACAACATCAACTTC